>SKWE01000265.1 GCA_007129055.1 Syntrophomonadaceae bacterium | reverse complement strand
TCATAAACCCGGAACGGGTAGCGGCGATGGAAATATCAAAGATGCTCCATTTCCCTGATGCCAGCGAAGTTGAATATTTTAACCAGGGCAGGGTTATGATGCTCGGTGTTGTTGTCGGTTCTGAGGCTGAAATTACTGAAATACCTCTCCGCAAGCTTCCGTTAAAAAATGACAGTATAATTGTTGGGATTAGTGATCCAGAAGGAAAGTTTATTGTGCCCAGTGGTGATGATGTTGTTCACCCCGGAAATAAAATATATCTACTTGGCAGCAGCCGCACCCTTAAAGATATCAGTTCACTGCTTCATCATGAAAAAACCCTTGTTACCCAGGTAACAATTCTTGGTGGAGGCCTGATCAGTCAGCAGTTGGCCAGGCTTTTAGAAGAAAGCAAGCAGTCTTTTGATGTTAAGTTAATAGAAAAAGACGAGGCACGCTGCGAAGAGTTGAGCCGGGACCTTAATAAAACCCTTATTCTGCAGGGAGATGCGACAGAAATTGCGATGCTGAAGGAAGAAGACACCGACATGGCCGATGCAGTCATTGCTGCAACAGGTGATGATCGTAACAATATTGTAGCAGCCCTGCTCGCCCGTCAGTTTGGCGTTAAGAAAATTATTTGTGAAGTAATGAAGCCTCAATATGTGCCGGTCTATAATGCCCTTGGCATTGAAAGCCTAATTAGGCCCCGTTTGCTGGCTGCCGCCCAGATATTACGCTTAATCCGCCGGGAAGATGTGGTTGCCCTCTCAATTTTACAGGGTGAAAAAGCGGAAGTATTTGAACTGATCCTGCCCGCTGACGCCAGGGTTGCCAATAAGAAAATTGTTGATGCCAATTTGCCCCGTGGAATGTTGATCGGTTCCATAGTACGCGGCGATCAGGTTATTATTCCAAGGGGAGATACTGTGCTTCTGCCTGAAGACCATCTTGTTATTTTTGCCATACCCAGGGTTTGTGCCAAGCTTGAAAAGTTTTTCGCCCACACAAAGGTGAAGGAAAACAGAATGACCCTGCGCAATAAAATTTCTCAGATTAATGGTAGTTAATAAGGTTTTTAAAAAGTTTATAAACCTGGTCAACTGAATTATGGGAGGTTGTTATGCGCCGGTTTAGGATTTTCTACCTCGTTGGTATTATGCTTCTATTTTTAGCGCTTACCATGCTGCTTTCCGCCTTTTGGGCTTTTGCTGAGCGGGGACCGGATCGGGTCGCCTTTTTACTAGCCATTGGCGTAACTGCCCTGACGGGTTTTATTCTTTACTTTTATTTTTCTCCTTCCAAAAAAAAAGAGCTAAGTATTATTGAAAATTTTACTATCGTAACAATGGCCTGGTTTATTGCAGGGCTATTTGGTGCTTTGCCTTATCATTTTTACGGTGTATTTAATGGCAACTATCTTCATGCCTTCTTTGAAGCTATTTCAGGTTTTACAACTACGGGCGCTACCCTGATAGAGGATATAGAGGTTTTGCCCCGTGGTATTCTGCTCTGGCGCAGCTTTACACAGTGGCTTGGTGGAATGGGCATTATTGTTCTTTTTCTGGCTATTTTGCCCCGGTTTGGGTTTCGCAGTATGACCATGTACAAAGCGGAAATACCGGGACCAATCGCCGAAAGGGTCGTTCCCAGGGTTGTTGAAACAGCTCGCCGCTTATGGCTAATTTACGTAGCCTTTACAGTGGTCCAAATACTTCTTCTCTTTGCCAGCGGTTTGAGCTTTTTTGATGCGCTGTGTCATGCTTTAACAACTATGCCTACCGGGGGTTTTTCTACTTATAATGCCAGTATAGCAGCATTTAATAATCCGATGGCTGAAATAATTATTATTTTTTTCATGCTCTTTGCCGGTATAAACTTTGCCCTTTATTTTCGGCTGATCAGAGGCGATTTCAGAATACACAAAAACCCTGAGCTGCGTTTTTATCTTGCCGTTATAACCATAGCTATTGCGCTGGTAACTATTAACACCTATGATTTAGCCGGTGGTAATTTTGCTTTAGCCCTTCGTCAAAGCGCTTTCCAGGTGGTTTCAATAACTACCACTACCGGTTACGCTACTGCTGATTTTGATGCCTGGCACAGCTTTTCCCGTCTTTTACTACTCACCCTTATGTTTTTTGGCGCCTGCGGCGGATCTACCGGTGGTTCAATGAAGCAGGTTCGCTGGATGCTTATGTTTAAGTATGCCTTACGTGAATTGAAGCAGATGGTTCACCCCTCTGCCATATCAGCTATAAAGGTCGGCGGCCAAAATTTAAGTGAAGAAGTGCTGCGTCCGGTTATGGGTTTTGGTTTCATTTATATCAGTCTTACCGTTCTTGCTACTTTAAGCCTGGCTTTTTTGGGTTTAGATTTTGATACGGCTTTTTCCGCAGTAGCTGCCACAATTGGCAATGTTGGCCCCGGGTTGGGCGGAGTAGGGCCTCTGGAAACATACCAGGGTATTCCTGCAGCCGGACAATTGATCTTAACGGTAATGATGGTGGTTGGCCGGTTAGAAATTTATACGGTTCTAGTTATATTCCTGCCTGAAACAAGGCGGTTATGGTCCAGGGCTTTAAAGGAGTAAACTATCTATGGTTCCTTACCAGTTGTTTATAAAAAAACTGAAAGAAAAGAAATACTATCCGGTATATCTTTTTTATGGCAATGAGAAGTTTTTACAGGAGGAATTGGTACGGCAGCTTGCAAAAACTTTCCTTGGTCCTGATCTGGAATATGGAATAGAGAAAATTGAAGGTGCTGCAATTGAACTTGGCAATATCTTGAACCGCCTGAATGAACAAGGCCTGTTTGCCAGTCGCCGAATTCTGATCATCGATAACCCGCCATATTTATCAGCGCCGCGTAAAGATAACCCCCCCCATGATTCTGGTGAAAATCAAGATAAAAGTTCTAAAAAAGATCAGGAAAATGAAAAGGTTATTTTGCTGGAAGAATACATACAGGGGTGGGATGGTAAGGCGCCCGATAATATTCTTGTCTTTCTTGCTCCCAATACCGATCGCCGGAAAAAAATATTTAAGTTGATTGACAGCAAAGGTATGGTTGTTGAATGCAGCGCTTTAAAGGGAGAATTACTGGCGGATTGGATTAGACAAAAGGTAAGCCAGCTTGGTAAGAAGATAGATCCTGGGGCACTGGAAAAGTTGATGCTTGCAGATGGGAACAACTTGCATTACCTGTCAGGAGAATTAGAAAAATACAGCGCTTACCTCGGGGACGATGAAAACACTATAACTTCCCAGGTTGTGAATAAGCTTTTTTCGGGAGATCTTCAGGGTGATGTATTTAAACTTTCAGATGCCATGGCCGAAAGAGATATGCTTAAAGCTCATAACATGCTGGAATTCCTATTACGCAAGCGTGAAAAGCCCCTGTTAATATTTTTTATGTTATCAAGACATTACCGCCTTTTGTTGGAAACCCACTGCCTTTTGGACGAGGGGATACCGCAGGGGGAATTTGCTTCATCACTTGCGGTTCATCCTTTTGTAGCCCGAAAACTCAGGGAGCAGGCCGTTACCTATAAGCGTCTGGAACTTGAGGAGATTTTACTGGCAATGCAGGAGTCAGATATGCAGATTAAAACCGGTAAAATTGAGGCCAGCCAGGTATTATCCTTAATCCTTAACCGGATTGATTATATTCAAAAAAGCTCTTCTTAACTAAATCTATTACACTCTCGTAGCCTAAACAATTCGTAATCTGGACCTGCATAGCGATTTCTACTCGGCAGTTGCGAATAAAAATAAACCGACCTTTTCTATTGATCAAGTAAGGTCGGCGTGTAATACATTATAGCTTCCGGCTGTTATACAGCAGCGCTGTTGTTCAACTGGCGGGTTAGGCGCGATTTTTTGCGGGCGGCGTTATTCTTATGGATAATTCCTTTAGCCGCAGCTTTATCAATCTGGCGAACTGCAGCATGCAGTTTAGCCCTGGCTTCTTCCTGGTCTCCGGCTTGCAGAGATTCTTCAAAACGGCGGACTGATGTTTTTAGCATGCTTTTTATCCGCCGGTTGCGTTCTTCACGCTTAATACTCTGCCTTGCTCTTTTTGCAGCAGATCTGATATTTGCCAAAACTTTAACCTCCTCTCCAACACAATAAGGCATTAAAATATTACCATCAGCACAAATAAAATGCAAGTATTTTTCGGTGTTCTCGTATGGTCCGTTCTCGTATGGTCGACAATTATTCAGAAAAGAAGGAGTAAATAATAACTTTATCGAAGTATTGAAAACTGGTAAAAGGATTGTTAAACAGAAGGGGGTAGATAGATTTGAAGGTACTGGATTGTGCGGTTATGCAAAAAGCCGACCGGCAAATGGTCGAAAAGTATTCTTTCCCGGGCGCTGTATTGATGGAAAGTGCAGGTATGCGTGCAGTAGAATTTATTGCTGCACAGTTGCCCCAGGGAGCTAAGGTTCTTATTTTAAGTGGCCCCGGGAATAACGGAGGCGATGGCCTGGTTATTGCCAGGCAGCTTTCAAGGGCCGGGTACAGCGCTTCGCTTTGGAGCACTGAAAAGGCAGGAGCATACCGGGGTGATGCATCCGTTAACGAGAAGCACCTTCAGAAAATTTCCTATCCCCTTAATAGACTCGCTGACCCTAGCGATCTCGATTTGTTCAGGGATGAGATAGACAGCGCCGATATTCTTGTAGATGCTCTTTTCGGCATTGGCATTGACCGGGATATCTCTGGATTATATGAAAAAGTGATTGAAACTATTAATGCGGGTAAAAAACCGGTTCTGGCAATTGATATCCCTTCAGGGATAAATGCCGATACAGGAGCAGTTATGGGCTGCGCAGTCAGGGCTAACTGGACCATCACTTACGCTTTCCCCAAAAAGGGCTTATTCCTTTACCCTGGATCTGAGCATACCGGTAAAGTGCTCGTCGGGGATATCAATATCCCCGACTTTTTAGTGGAAGATGAGAAAGTGGAACTGCTTACCCATGAATACATCAGGAATAATCTTCCCCCGCGGCCTGCCTATTCTCATAAGTTCAGCCTGGGCAGTACGCTAATCGTTGCAGGGTCGGTTGGCATGACCGGGGCTGCAGTCCTTGCCGCCCAGTCCGCCTTGCAGTCTGGTTCGGGAATTGTCTACCTGGCTGCTCCACGCTCTGTTTGTAACGCCATGGAAACTAAGCTGGTAGAGGTGATTTCTGTTCCCCTTCCTGAAAAAGAAGATGGAATTATTGATCCTGAAGCAGTTGATATCATCATTGAGAAAGCCAAAAACTGTGATGCCATGGCCGTCGGGCCAGGGCTTGATACAGGTCAGCCAACATCGGACCTCTTATATAAACTGGTTCAGCTTAGTCCTATTCCCCTGGTTCTTGACGCAGGTGCTCTCGGGGCACTGGGTTCAAAAATGAATATGCTTCGTTCGGCCAGGCACCAGCCTGTTGTTACTCCACACCCGGGTGAAATGGCCAGGCTTATTGGGAAAACTGCCCAGCAGGTGCAGAGCAACAGGCTTGAAACAGCCATGGTTAATGCATCGCTTTGGAACTGTATTGTTGTTCTTAAAGGACCGAATACGGTAATAGCAACTCCTGAAGGAAGGGCCATGATTAATCCTACTGGCAGCCCTGCCCTGGCTACTGCCGGTTCAGGCGATATACTAACAGGAATGATTGCATCATTTATATCCCAGGGAATGACTTCGGAAAAAGCAGCAGCAGCTGCGGCATATCTTCATGGCCTGGCTGGTGATCTCATACCGGCGGGGCGGGGACACATGGCCAGGGATATACTGGACCGTTTTAAAGATGCTTTTCTTTACCTGGAAAAATGTGAGTGCGGCTATCAGGGTAACCCTTACCTGAAATGGGTAAGGCCTGTATAAATGTCTGGAGGGGATTTAAAATGCTGGATTGTTTAATGAACAACGAAGAAAAAAGCTTAAGAGACGAAGTGCGTGCCTTTGTTAAAGACGATGTTGATAAACAGCTGCTGCGGGACATGGATGAAGACAAGGTTCGTTATCCGAGGGAGTTTCTGGAAAAAGCCGCAGCCCGTAACCTGCTGGGCCTGCGGTTTCCCGAAAAATACGGAGGCAGGGGCATGCCCTGGGTTTCTGAAATAATAGCGCTTGAAGAAGTTGGTGTGCTTGGAACTTCGCTTGGCTGTTTGTATTCGCTGGTCAGTATTGTTGGCGAAGCGATAGATAAGTTTGGTTCTGAAATGCTCAAGGAAAAATACCTGAGACCAACTATTGAAGGCCGTCTGACGGCGGCAGAGGCTTTGACGGAACCGCGGGGAGGATCTGACTTTTTTGGAGCAACATGCACAGCAGTTAAAGATGGAGATCACTATATTTTAAACGGCCAGAAACGTTTTGTTGTCGGTTCGGAAGGTGCCGATTACTTCATGGTTTATGCCCGCACAGATCCTGATGGCCCCCCGCATAAATCGATCAGCGCCTTTTTAGTTGACCGGACCCCGGAAGTAAAGGTAGAATACCTCTATGGCTTAATGGGGACTCGTGGCGGAGGGACCGGAAGGCTGGTTTTTAAAGATGCCAGGGTTCCAAAAGAAAATCTTTTAGGTGAAGAGAACAACGGCTCGGCAATCTTTTACCAGATGATGATTCCGGAAAGGATGACCAGTGCCGGAGGCGCTGTCGGGATGGGCCGGGCTGCCATGGATGTTGCAGCGCGTTACAGCACTAACCGCAAAGCTTTTGGCCAGGAAATAAAGAATTTCCAGGCAGTCAGCTTCAAGGTGGCCGATAGTGTAACCCTGCTCGATACTGCCAGGGGAATAATTTATCTTGCCGCCCGCTCTGTAGATGCGGGTGACCCGGCGGGCAGATCAAGACGCCTTGTTTCTGAAGCAAAAAAAGTTGCCACGGAAAACGCCTGGAAGGTTGTTAATAATGCCATGCAGGTCATGGGTGGCATTGGCTACTCAAATGTATATCCCATTGAAAAAATGCTTCGCGATGTCCGCCTGATTATGATCTGGACCGGGACAAATGAAATAATGGATTTAATAATTCAGCACGAGTATTATAAAGAGCTTGCAGCCGAAGGGTTTAAAGGCAGGGATATCGAGTTTGATGCGCTGGAAGCTGACCAGGTTGATGAAAAAATTTACGAATAAAAAGGAGCATGTGATCGGGCGATGGGGAAAGAGACTGTAAAAATTGGGTTGATAGGCCTTGGAACAATCGGAAGTGGATTTGCTGCGCTGCTTAAAAGAAACAACAGCTATATTTCTGAAAACAGCGGCATCAACCTTGAACTTTCCAAGGTTGCCGATAAAGATCGGGCAAAACTAGAAGCGCAAGGTTTTTCAGAAGAGTTAATTGCCGGTGACATCAGGGAAGTTACAGAGAACCCTGATCTGGATATTGTTGTGGAATTAATCGGAGGCTTGGAACCTGCAAAAACTTTTATAACGGAAGCACTCAAAAACGGCAAACATATTGTTACAGCCAACAAGGATCTAATTGCCATGCATGGAAAAGAACTGCTTAACCTTGCCAGCGAAAAGGGCTTGAACATCTACTATGAAGCAAGTGTGGGGGGAGGAATTCCGCTAATCCGCCCTCTGAAGCACAGCCTTGCCGTAGATAAAATATACCGCCTTGTCGGTATCGTCAACGGTACAACCAACTATATCTTTACTCGTATGGCCCAGGATAATCTTGGTCTCAGCGATGCCCTTATCGAAGCGCAAAAGCTGGGCTTTGCTGAGCCAGATCCAACCAATGATATCGAGGGTTTTGATGCTGCCTATAAGCTGATGATTATGAGCAGCCTTGCTTTTGGCAGTATTGTTGAGCGGGACAAGCTTTACGTTGAAGGTATTGGTAAGGTTACCTATGAAGACATAGATTATGCCAGGGAAATTGGTTATGCTATTAAACTTCTGGCAATTGGTGAAAAACTGCCAGAAGGTTTGGCTCTCAGGGTTCACCCAACCCTGGTTCCTTTTGAACATCCCCTGGCTTCTGTCCAGAACGAACTGAACGCTGTTTACATTGAAGGGGATGCTGTTGGCGAAGTGATGTTATACGGCCGCGGAGCCGGGGCAATGCCTACAGCTACTTCTGTTTTGGCCGATGTTACAGAAGCGGCCCGCTCCGTTATCTTTCGGCCCAACGCAGGTGTAATTGAAAGTTCTTCTTCCCAGCTTCCCCTTATCCCAATTGAAGAAATGAATACCCGTTTCTATCTGCGGTTTTTAGCTGACGATCGGCCCGGTGTTTTTGCTGCCCTGGCTAATGCTTTTGGGGATGAAGAAGTTAGTTTGGATATGGTTATCCAGAAAAGGCGGGTGGGCAATACTGCTGAAATTGTACTGGTTACCCATGAGGTTAAAGAAGCTGCTTTTCGAAAAGCGCTGGATAAAGTTATGAGTATTGAGGCAATTAAACCGGAACCAAGCATGATTCGTCTTCTAAGCTAGCAACTCAAATTTGCTGATTTAGATCAACATGGAGAAGTGATCCTTATGCCGTCAGATTCGCTTTATTCTGCAAGACCTGTCTGGGCTGAAATCAACCTTGATCATCTGGCACATAATATAAAGCAGTTCAAAGATCTGGTTGGCCCTGAAACTCAAATTATGGCAGTGGTTAAAGCTGATGCTTATGGCCACGGGGCAATCGAAGTATCGAAGGTAGCTCTTGAGGCTGGTGCTGCAAGCCTGGCTGTTGCTTTCCTGGAAGAAGCGGTTGAGCTCAGGCGGGCAAATATAAAGGCTCCCATTCTACTGCTTGGATATACAGATCCGGTTTATTCAACTACGCTGCTGGATTACAAACTTACCCCTACGGTATTTG
The DNA here is from genome assembly GCA_007129055.1 of Syntrophomonadaceae bacterium. GTDB lineage: Bacteria > Bacillota > Dethiobacteria > DTU022 > DTU022 > SLQM01. Next base: position 13,675 of record SKWE01000265.1, on the reverse strand, counting down.
GATTTGAAACCGCCAGCGAGTTTTCAGCCAGGGCATCCGAACTCGGAGTTGAACTCCCTGTTCATATCAAGGTTGACACGGGAATGGGCAGGATCGGTCTGCTGCCCGAGGAAGCCCTAGAAGTAGTTTCACGAATTGTTAATCTACCTAACCTGAAAATTGAAGGATTATTTACCCACTTTGCCGCTGCAGAAGAAATAAATAATAGCTACACGGAAAGTCAACTAAACTTATTTATCAGGATTCACGAAAGCTGTCTGGAAAAGGGGATTTCCTTTCCCATGTTGCATGCTGCTAATACTGCCGGGGCAATAAACTACAAAGGTTCCCATTTTAATGCAATAAGGTTAGGTATTGGCATGTACGGTTGTTATCCCGATGTTGGTATGGAGTCGGATAATCTTCAACTTTACCCTGCCCTTAGCCTGAAGAGTAGGGTAGTCCTGGTCAAAAAAGTACCGCCTGGGACTGCAATAAGTTATGGCTGCACTTACCGTACAGCCAAAGAATCGCTAATTGCTACTATACCTATTGGTTATGCAGATGGTTACAGTCGCCTGCAATCTAACAGGGGTCACATTATTGTCCGTGGCGAAAGGGCGAAGGTAGCCGGACGTGTCTGCATGGATCACCTGATGGCTGATGTTAGTCACATACCCGGGGTACGTTTGGGAGATGAAGTAGTTATTTACGGTAGGCAGGGTAACAGAGAAGTTAAAGTGGAAGAAGCGGCAGGTAATGCAGGTACAATTAACTATGAAATACTATGCGCTATTGGTAAAAGAGTGCCCCGCCTTTACTTCGGCGATGGCTTATTAGCTTCCGTCCATGACTTTATCGAAGACAGATATGTAAGGTGAGCTGTATTTCAAAGCTTTATTGAAGCCAAGTTTATTTTGCATCAATAATGCTATATAATCAGGCATTTTCTCATTGCCCACAAGGGCTTTGCTGTGCAGCATAAAAGCTCCCCACAAGGCGGGGGAAAAAGTATTTTTAAAATAGGTTTTGAACAGTCCATCATAAATAGTAGCAGATTGTTCGTTATTTTTTGATGCAGCTAAAATAGCTTTTACCGCTAAAAGAGAACTTAAAAAAGTGTTGTACAGTCCCTCTCCCGAAAAGGGATCTACTAAACCCGCCGCATCCCCGATTAAGATAATATTGTTTTTTGCATTGGCCGTGACGGGACCCCTGAAAGGTAATACCCACCTTTTATATCCAGCTCTAGGTTCTTTATTGTTATCTTTAAATAGTGACAGGCAGACGTTGTTGAGTTTCTTCCAGCCGGAAAGAGCGCCTACTCCCTGGTTAAGCCATCTGCTGCCATGAAAAGACCATCCCATTCCTCCCATGAAAGGCAAGGGGTAGAAGAGCAATGTTCCCGGATCATATTTTTGTGTATGATCAACAAGGATTATCGATTGGCCCCGGCCTTTCAGACCGCTATGCGTTCTTCTTAACCCTGAAAACAGGGCAGTCTTACTGTAGGCGCCGTCAGCGCCAATTATGAAGTGTGACTTTAGGTTTATTTCTAAAGCAGAATCAAGGTTCTCTATTTTAGATGTATATAGATTATTGTTCATGTCCCAGTTGATTCCATTTAACCTGTGGTTATCCAACAATTTTGCACCCTTTTGTTCCGCATGTTCAGCCAGGGCAAGATCAAAAGTATCTCGTCTTACGAGTAAACCCAGGCTCTTTTCAGCCTGGTGATATTTTATTTCATTGCCAAGCTTTACACCTATCCTGTATACAGGTTCTCCTCTAAAATATGCTGCATCAAGATCCGGGGGTAGAAGCCCAAGGGCGCGGTCAGAAACAAAACCTCCACAGCACTTAAAACGGGGGTGCTGTTTTTTATCAATTAAGATGGTTTTTAAACCAGCCCAGGCTGCCAGGGCAGCAGCATGGGAGCCTGCCGGCCCGGCGCCAATTACAGCCAAATCGTAAATGGTTTCAAGTTTTATACCCATATTATTGCACCCAATTTGATAGAAATGTAAATGGTCAGTTGTGAAATATGTTTTCCTTGAGGCAGAAGTTTTACCTGCTTAACCATTACCGGTTCCGTTACAGGCAATGGCACCGGTTCAGCTTCAGGTCTCCGCTCAGGCTGCCCTCGAGACGCGTCATCCGTAACTCGGCTCTCGGCGGCCCGCGTCCGTGCGGGCCGACCTGCTTCAGCCTTCGCTTCACCGGCCATTGCTCTGCAACTTCTCAATGGTAATGGCTCAAGCAGGCATAAAGCTTAAAGACATCTACAGCCAGATAGAGGAAAAATGCTGTTATGATTATAGCATACCTATGCTGCAAAGACAGTTCCACCGTCTTCCTTTTGGTCTTAAATCAGTGCTTTAAGTGACGCTCAAACCGTCCCCGAGACGTCGCTTGTTTTTACACAACAGCATTAGGTTGAGCAGTAACAATAAATAATTACACTATTGGCTCAGCTTTTCTTGACTGCACTTACTCTATAGAATAAAATAGATATGTGATATCAGTCAGAGAAAAAATAGCTGGTCTCGAATTAAAACGGTCAAAAAAGGACCTGAAAAGGAAGCCTCTGTTTTGCCAGATAGGATATTTTTAACTCTCAACCGGCTAAGAAAAGCCGGTTACTTGTTTTCAGGAGGTTAATTATGGCGATAGATTTCAGTAAAGATGTTGAACATGTAGCCAAACTGGCACGTCTTGAACTGACAACTGAAGAAAAAGAAAAAATGGCCGGTCAGTTGAGCGATATTCTTGACACTGCCAGGCGGATCCAGGAACTTAATACCGATGCTGTTGAGCCCACATCACACGTAATTGAGTTTCCTGCAACAATGCGTGATGATCTGGTCGGGGAATCATTAACCCTGAACAGGGTTTTACAAAATGCCCCCATGCGGGAAAAAGATTTCTTCAGGGTTCCTGGCATAGCAAAAAATGGTAACGATGAACAATGATTAGTGATAGTTATATCCGGGAATAGAAATGAGGTCTTAAATGAAACTTTACCAGAAGACGGTATTTGAATTAAGCAGACTGATGAGCAGCAGGGAAGTTAGCTCCGTTGAAGTTACGCAGAGCTTTCTGGACCGTATAGAAGAAGTTGAACCTTTTGTAAGGGCATTTATTACCCACACGCCGGCAATGGCCCTTGAAACAGCTTCCCTGGTCGACAGAAAAAGATCTAACGGTGAGAAGCTCCAACCTCTGGCAGGCGTTCCACTGGCTATTAAAGATAATATTTCAACCGAAGGTTTGCGAACTACCTGTGCCTCAAAAATTTTGGAAAATTATATACCCCCTTACGACGCAACTGTTGTTGAAATCATTAAAAAAACAGGAATGCCGCTGCTTGGTAAAACTAATATGGATGAATTTGCCATGGGTTCATCTACCGAGAATTCAGCATTCTTTACTACCCGCAATCCCTGGGATCTCGAAAAAGTACCGGGTGGCTCCAGTGGTGGTTCAGCTGTTGCTGTATCTACCGGGATGGCTCCCCTGGCCCTGGGATCAGATACCGGGGGGTCTATCCGTCAGCCTGCTTCATTTTGCGGGCTGTATGGTTTAAGGCCTACTTACGGCAGGATATCCCGTTATGGTTTAATCGCTTTTGCATCCTCGCTTGATCAAATCGGTCCTTTTGCCATGAATCCGGCTGATTGCGCCATGCTGCTTGGGTTGCTGGCCGGTCATGATCCTCGTGATTCAACATCATACCCGGAAAAAGCGCCTGATTATTTATCAGCCATGGAAAATAGAAATGATAAGCTGAAAATTGGGATTTTAAAGCATAACAGCGAAAATGGCTTCGATCCGGAGGTTAAAGATGCGGTTAACAGGATGGCTGGGCTGCTAGAAAAAGAGGGTTTTACCATTGATCAGGTAGAACTTCCGCGCACTGACTACGGTTTGGGCGCATATTACCTGATTGCCCCTTCAGAAGCAAGCTCTAACTTAGGCCGCTATGATGGGGTGCGCTATGGCTATAATGGCGGTGGAGATAACCTGGAGAATATGTTCAGCCGCACAAGGGGCGCAGGTTTTGGCCCCGAAGTAAAACGCAGAATAATGATCGGAACTTATGCTCTTAGCGCCGGGTACTACGATGCTTACTATTTAAAAGCAATGAAAGTTAGGACCCTGATTCGCCAGGACTATAAAGAGGCATTCAAGAAGTTTGACTTAATAATTGGGCCTGCCACACCCACACCTGCTTTTAGAATTGGTGAAAAAGCTGATGACCCACTTGAAATGTACCTGTCTGACGTTTGTAATATAACAGATGCCCTGGCCGGGGTTCCTTCCCTTTCGGCACCGGCAGGCATGCATTCAAACGGCACGCCTCTTGGGCTGCAGTTGACTGCCCCGCCCTTCTGCGAGGGCAGGCTGTTCAATGTGGCAAACTATATCTATAGAAATCGCGACCCCCAGCTGCCTGAACGGCCCGCAGTCAGGTTCCCGGAAGGAGGGGCTGAATAATGGAATATGAAGTGGTTATTGGACTTGAAATCCACCTGGAACTGCAGACTCAATCGAAGCTTTTCTGCAGCTGCAGTACATCATTCGGAAAAGAGCCAAATACAAACTGCTGTCCCGTTTGCCTTGGCCTTCCAGGCAGTTTACCGGTTTTTAACCGAAAAGCTATCGAGCTTGCAGTGACAGCTGCCCTGGCCCTAAGCAGTGAAGTTCAGCTAAGCAGCCGCTTTGATCGTAAAAATTACCATTACCCTGATTTGCCCAAGGCATACCAGGTATCGCAGTATGAAAAACCGGTTGCCTTGGGAGGCTGCCTGAAGCTGGAAATTGATAATGAGCCAAAACTGGTTAACCTGGAAAGGGTTCATCTTGAAGAAGAAGCAGGAAAGTTAATCCATTCCGGTGTTTCTATACTGGGCTCAGATTACTCACTGGTGGATTATAACAGGGCTGGGATACCCCTGCTTGAAATAGTAACAAAACCAGACTTATGCTCTGGCCGGGAAGCAAGGTTGTTTCTTGAGGAGTTGAGAATGATGCTCTTGTATTCCGGGGCGTCAGATTGCAAAATGGAAGAAGGTTCTCTGCGCTGCGATGCTAATATATCTCTCCGCCCCAGGGGATCTGAAGTGCTTGGGACGAAGGCAGAAGTAAAGAACATGAATTCATTCAGGGCAGTTGAAATGGCTCTGAATTATGAAGCAGAAAGGCAGAGGCAAATTTTGGTTTCAGGTGGAAGCATTATCCAACAAACCTGTCACTGGGACGAGGAAGAAAAAATAACAATACCCCTGCGCAGTAAGGAAGGTTCTTCCGATTATCGCTATTTCCCCGAACCGGATCTTCTGCCGTTATTGCTCGAAGAGAAAGAAATCAGGAAACTTAAGGCTGGCCTTCCAGAATCTCCGGCAGAGCGCCGGTTAAGGTTGCGGGAAGAATATGGTCTTGGAAAAAGAGAAGTTTCGCTTTTTACTGCAAATAGATCGCTCGGGGACTATTTTGAAAAAGTTGGCCTTAAATATAAGGATTATGGCAATTTGGCACGCTGGATACAGGGCGATTACCTTTACCAGCTTCGTGAAACAGGGAAAAGCGAAGATGCCCTGGAGCCCGACAAATTTGTAGAGCTGCTGGTTCTACTGGATAATGGGGATATTAACCGATCAGTGGCAAAAGAACTTTTGGCAGAGATGATGATTAGCGGTGAAAGCCCTTCCAGGCTGGTTAGTGAAAAAGGGTTAAAACAAATATCCGGCCAGGACCAACTGCTGCCGCTTGTAGAAAAAGTAATAGCTGAAAATCCGGATGCAGTTAATAATTACTTAAGCGGCAAGGAAAAAGCACTTAAATTTTTAATGGGTAAAGTAATGGCACAATCCGGTGGCAGGGCTGATCCCGGTGAAGTAAATAAGTTGTTGAAGAATAAAATAGTCGAATAACAGGCGGTGTAAAAATGAGTAAAAATAATAGTTTGGTTGTTGTAGGGGCCCAATGGGGCGATGAAGGAAAAGGGAAAGTAATTGACCATCTGGCTGTTAAGGCAGATCTTGTTGCCCGTTTCCAGGGTGGAAATAATGCCGGTCATACTGTTGTATACGGGGCTAACATTTTTAAACTGCATCACGTGCCATCCGGTATTCTGAATAAAAATACTTTATGTCTACTGGGAAATGGAATGGTAGTCAACCCCCTGATCTTGATAAAAGAAATGAATGAACTGGAAAAAAGGGGTATTGATACTTCAAATTTAAGGATTAGCGGTAAAGCCCACTTGATCCTGGATTACCACGAGGCTCTTGACGAGTCCAATGAAAAACTGCTCGGGGAGAAAAAGATTGGCACTACCGGAAGAGGTATTGGGCCTTCCTATGCCGATAAAGCGCTGCGTCGCGGTATTCGGGCCATTGAACTAACTGATTTTTCGCGGTTCAAAAACCGCCTGGCAGAAGTATTACCGCTGCAAAACAGGATATTAAGGGATATTTTTGATCATCCCGGCTATGAACTCGACCAGCTTGCTGAAAAATACAGGCCGGCAGTAGAGAGATTGGGACCGCTTGTTACGGATATTTCGCTGATCCTTGACCAGGGTCTTGCCGGGGGAAAGAAAGTGCTCTTTGAAGGGGCACAGGGCGCTTTACTGGATATAGATCATGGCACCTACCCTTATGTAACCTCTTCTTCTACCGTGGCTGCCGCAGCGGCTTCTGGCACCGGTCTTGGCCCGCAGAGACTTGGACAGGTATTGGGAGTTATGAAAGCCTATACTACCAGAGTTGGAGAAGGGCCGTTTCCCTCAGAAGATAAAGGTGAAGCAGGAGATCAACTAAGGGAGCGGGGGAATGAGTTCGGCACCACTACAGGCAGGCCCCGCCGCTGTGGCTGGTTCGATGCTGTTATTGCCCGTTACGCAGCAATGATAAATGGCCTTACCGGTTTGGCGCTGACAAAACTTGATGTTTTGAGCGGGATGGAAATTGTAAAAATAGCTGTAGCATATCGCTGTAATGGAAAGGAAATTAAGAACTTTCCAAGCAGCATCGAAGAGCTGAAGCTTTGTGAACCTGTATATGAATCATTCCCGGGATGGGACGAAGATATTTCCAGGGCCCGCTCACTTGATGATCTTCCGCCGGCTGCGAGGAACTTTATTGAAGCTCTGCAGAAAACAGTTGGAGTGGATGCTGAGCTTGTATCGGTTGGACCTGACCGTTCTCAGACGATTATTTGCCCGGATTCCCAGCTGGCTAAGTGGTTTTCGTAAAAATAATTAATATCCAGGCAGGATTCAACACAAATTCAGTAGAATTGTTAAGGTTAATTTCTAATATTCATACAAATGCGCTATCATCAGAACCTATTTTTTTAACAGGGAGGTAAATCTTTTGCATAACATTCGTGTTGCAGCAAAAATAGTTATTGGGTTTTTATTTTCTATTACCATATTACTAACCTTTCTTACTCTTTCACTTTTTGGCGTAGAAGCCCAGGACACTGTCCGTTTGATTGTAACAGAAGCTACCGGTCTCGAACGAGATATGGTTATCTTCCATGCCACTTTACAGCCCCTGGTCATTCATAACGTTTTCTATCTTTGCCTCGCCGGGTTTGGGTTTATGCTAATATTCCTCTATTTTATCGATCACCGTTTTTCAGTTTTTCTTGGCCCGGGAGTGCTGTGTTTGGTTATTACAGTATTTCTTGTAATAATGGTGTCCTTAACCAGCGAACAGCTATTGCGTTTTCTTGGCCCGTCGACAGATATGTATATTCAAACTGCCATAGAACGTTTTCGTAACGCGGCTATTGGAATGGCTATTTTTGGGATTGTTTTAACTGCGCTATCCATTTGGGGTGATAAACTATTTAAGAAGAAGGCAGCCAGGGCTTAGGATGTGGAACAATCATAGTCTATTTAGCGCTTACAGCTTGAATTATCATCTTAAGGACACTGTTCAGTCAAAGGCGGCAACTCATCAGCAGAGTCATGACTTGGTTTTAAGCATTGAAAGTGACATACAGTTTGAACATGGTTTCCAGGTAGACGTAATTACCAATTTTAAAAATCCTGATTTGTCAGGTGAACTGGTTAATTTTGAACTGGAGCTTAACCCGGGTTTAAGCGATCAGTGCAAGATGATGGCTAACGGATTTCAATCATGGAGCCGAAGTTTAGAGTTGGGTAAAAGTGACCGCCAGTCTCCTGTTTTTTTACCTGCACGTCCCCTGCTGGCGCCATGCGGCGATACTTATTTACATAAATACAGTGGCAAAAAGGGTCATCTTCATTCCTGGACCTATACCTACTTTCAGAATCCCGGCGGAGAAGGTCTATTTATCGGTTCCCTGGATGAGCGAAGCGGTTACACCATTTTTGATTATGACTTCAGCAGCGATCGGCTGGTAATTAAAAAAGACTGTCAGAAAGAATCCCTGGCCGAGGGAATCCATTTCTTAAAGCTATATGTAGGTAGTGGTCCGCTAGACTCCTTATTTAATGAGTATGCTGCCCTGATTAACTCTACCCGTAACCCTGCCTCCAAGGTTTTCGGTTGGTGCAGCTGGTATAACTATTACACCAGTGTATCAGAAGATATTGTTTGTCAAAACCTGCAAAATTTAGCTGAGAAAAAACTACCTCTCGGGTTTTTTCAGGTTGATGATGGATGGCAGAAAGCTATAGGCGACTGGTTGGAGGCTAATGAAAAATTCCCTTCAGGGATGAAAAAGTTGGCATCAAAAATCTGCAGTTACAATTATAAGCCCGGCATATGGCTGGCTCCCTTAATTTGCGTTCCCTCTTCTGAAATCTACCGGGAAAAACCTCACTGGCTGCTGCGCGATGCTCGCGGGAAGCCCGTCCGTGCCGGGTATAACCCCGGTTGGGAAGGCTTTTTTTATGCCCTTGATTTTTACGCTCCCGGCGTTCAGGATTATCTTTCCCGGGTTTTTGAAACTGTCCAGGATCACTGGGACTACAAAATGTTAAAACTTGATTTTTTATACGCTGCCGCACTGCTGCCCCGGGAAGGCAAATCCAGGGGCAGGATTATGTGTGAAGTGATTGATTATATCGATCAGCATACCAGGGATAGCGTAATCCTTGGTTGCGGCGTGCCGCTGGGCCCCGCTTTCGGCAAGTTTGACTACTGCCGGATCGGCAGTGATGTTGGGCCATACTGGGAAGATTATTTAAAATTTCTAAACTACCCGGAAAGAGTCTCAACCGAGAACTCGCTGACCTGTACAGTAGGGCGCAGGCATCTTGATAAAAAGGTTTTCCGTAATGATCCAGATGTTTTTATCCTGCGCGACGGGAAGAAAGGGATTAATGAAAACAAGTTAAATGGGGATCAGCGCTATACCCTCTTTTTTCTTAACAATCTTCTTGGCGGGCTGATATTTACTTCCGATAACGTTGCTGAACTGAGTGAAGACCAGGTGAACACGCTCTACAGCAGCTTTCCCCTTACAGAAACTTATGTAACAGGCCATTTGGAAGAGCAGGGGCTGCACCGTTTTGAATTCAGGGCAGGGAATTCAAATTATCTTGCTTTCTCAAACCTTGGCCGAACCGCAAGAAGCACTGCTTTACCGCAAAAAACATATTTTAACCCGCAGCACCTTGTCCTTCCTGCAGCAGCTGTAATTACCGTTGAACCATATTCCACCACTTGTTTCAGGGAGATTAACCTAGAAGAAGGGAAAGCAAATTTTCTTGGTGCGGAAGGCCATATATTTCCTGGTGCACAGGTGGAAGAGATTTCAATAGATAATGAATCTGTCCGGGTCAGGCTCCATGAACAGGCATCCCCGGAGACAAAGCTCTACTTTCTATTGCAGGAAGGAAAAGGCGGATTTACAATAAACGGAAAGCATATCGAGTCTGTTAAAAGAGAAGGCTTAAATTACCTGGTAGCGCCAATTACTGATTAAACACTTGTAATGTGATAAACTTATTGAGGGAGGTAGAAAGGCTATGAAACTGACTGTTTTAGGCTGTTACGGCCCTTACCCGCCTGCAGGGGGTTGTTGTTCCGGGTACCTGCTGCAGGAAAAAGATTGCAGTATACTTATAGACTGCGGCAACGGAGTTTTGAGCCGCCTCCAGGCCTGTATTGATTACCGAAAGCTTCATGCAGTTATTCTATCTCACCTTCATGCCGATCATATTTCAGATATAATGATTATGCGCTATGGCCTTGAAATGGCTTATAACAGGGGCATACGCCAGGAACCGCTGGCCCTTTACGCCCCTGCCGATCCGGACTCCGAATACGAACGCCTTCCCTATAAAAACGCTTATACAGTAACCGGGATTGATTGTGGAGATACACTCCAGGTGGGGCCTTTTACCATGCAATTCAGGAAAGGGGTTCATGCGATTACTTCGCTGGCTATGCGTGTTCAGTCATTGTCAGGGACCCTGGTCTATTCGGCAGATACAGAGTATAACAAAGGTCTTGTAGAATTAGCTGCAAATGCAGATCTCTTTTTGTGCGAAGCTAATTACCAGGCAAAAGATCTGGGCAATAATTTACCAAATCACCTAAGTGCAGCGCAGGCAGCAGAGGTCGCCTCCGCTGCCGGGGTGAAAAGATTGATTTTGACCCATCATCATCCCGAAAGTGATTTACAGGTTTCCCTGGCTGAAGCGGGCAAATATTTCCCGCAGGCCGAACTGGCCCGGGAAGGACTATCAATAGATATACAGCAATCGTAAATTAAGATAATTGTCTTATATCATTTGTTAATGAAACAAGGATTAAGGTTCCCCTGGAGAGAATTATTCTATAAAAATATTAACTTGTTACAACGAAACGAGGTTATGTCTTGGACAATATTAATGCCCTGCTGCGTGAACTGCCCTCAGTGGACCGCCTGATGCGCGAATCGCTGCTCGAAGATCTACAACTAAAACTTCCAAGAAGAGTAGTTTTGCAGGCTGTCCAGGAAACAATTGATACTTACCGCAGCTATATAACATCAAACGCATCTGATCAGTCCCTGCTGCCTCAAACCGGGGACCTGCATCCGGCAAACCTCGCTCAGGAAGCCCTGGTCCTTGCCGAAAAAAAAGCCGGTATGAACCTTAAACCGCTGGTTAATGCTACGGGTATCATCATTCATACCAACCTGGGCCGGGCCCCGCTTTCAGAACAGGCGGTGAAAGCTTTAACAGATATTGCTGCAAACTATAACAATCTCGAACTTTCACTGGAAAATGGCAAGCGAGGTTCCCGCCAGGAACACCTGGAAAGTTTGCTCTGCGAAATTAGCGGTGCCGAAGCAGCAATAGCTTTAAATAACAATGCTGCTGCTGTTTTCATGGCCTTGAATGCCCTGGCGGGAGGATTGGAAGTGGTTGTTTCCCGTGGACAGCTGGTTGAAATAGGCGGTTCCTTCCGCATTCCTGAGATAATGGCTGCAAGTGGAGCGAAGCTGGTAGAGGTGGGGACAACCAATAAAACCTACCTTCGGGATTACGAAGCGGTTGTCAATGAGAACACAGCTGCTTTCCTAAAAGTTCACACCAGCAATTATCATATGGTTGGTTTTACTGCCGAAGTAGAAACATCCGAGCTTGCCGGGCTTGCACATAAACATAACCTGTTATTAATTGAAGACCTGGGCAGCGGTGTTTTCCTTGATCTTGAAAAATATGGCCTGCCGCCTGAACCCCGGGTGCAGGACAGTGTTTCTGCCGGCGCGGACCTGGTTACTTTCAGCGGTGATAAAATGCTTGGGGGCCCCCAGTGCGGAATAATTGTAGGTAGAGAAGACCTCGTCGCAAGGATACGCAAAAACCAGTTAGCCAGGGCCATGCGCGTGGATAAATTTACAATCGCCGCCCTGGAAGCAACAATGCGCCTCTACCTGGATGAAGAAAAAGCGATAAGAGAAATTCCGGTTTGGAGAATGCTGACAGCAGAGCCCGCCCTTTTAGAAGAGAGAGCAAAAACACTGGCTTCCCGTTTTGCGGAAATTGCCGGATCTGCCAACATATCTGTTGTCAGGGGTGTATCAAAGGTAGGGGGAGGCGCCCTTCCAACTGCAGAGCTGCCCACCTATCTTGTTGTTGTCAAGCCTATGGAGGTAAAGGCAGAAAGGGTAGTTGAAAATCTGCGTTTAAACAACCCCCCGGTTATTCTTCGCCTGCAGCATGATATGCTGCTTTTCGACCCCCGTACAGTTTTTGAAGATCAGGAAGATATCCTGGTTCAAGCCCTTAAAAAGGCTTACCAGGATTAAAGATAAAAGGAGATATTAATTTGGAACAGTTAATTATCGGTACAGCCGGCCATGTTGACCACGGCAAAACTGTGCTGATCAGGGCCTTAACCGGGGTTGATACCGATCGCCTGCAGGAAGAAAAAGAGAGGGGTATATCTATTGATCTTGGCTTTGCTCCTTTCAGGTTGCCTGGAGGCAGGTTGGCCGGTGTGGTAGATGTTCCAGGGCATGAGCGTTTTATTCATAACATGCTCGCCGGTGCTGCCGGTATGGATCTGGTCATGCTGGTTGTAGATGCCAATGAAGGGGTTATGCCACAGACTACAGAGCACCTTGACATCTTGCAGTTCCTCGGAACAAAGAAAGGGATAGTAGTTATTACCAAGATTGACCTGGTTGAAGAAGACTGGCGTGAACTGGTTAAAGAAGAGATCCGCGAAAAGCTGAAAGGAACTTTTTTGGAAGAGGCCCCAATTCACTCAGTTTCTGCCATAAAAGGTGAAGGTATAGATGAACTTAAAGAGTTAATTGATATTTCCACTGCAGACCTGGAGATGCGCAGCTCTTCAGGACCATTGCGTCTTCCGGTTGATCGTTCTTTCGTCATAGACGGGTTTGGAACAGTAATTACCGGAACCTTGATCCAGGGATCTGTAAAGGTGGGCGATACGGTGGAGATAGTGCCCCCCGGTCTAGAGGTAAGGGTTCGCAATATCCAGGTCCACGACAGCGATGTAAAGGAAGCAAAGGCGGGTTCAAGAGTTGCCTTAAACCTTTCCGGCCTGGAAAAAGGCCAGGTTGAAAGGGGCAGCGTAATCAGCAATCCCGGATTTTACAAACAGACCGACCTGTTAGATGTAAATGTTGAACTTTTGTCCAAAGCGCCACGCAGGCTGAAGAATCTCGATCCTGTTCACTTTTTCCTCGGCACTGCCCGCACTGTGGCAAAGCTCTTGATTCTTGAAAAGGACGAACTTCGGCCCGGTGAAAGTGCCCTGGTCCAGTGCAGGTTGGAACGTCCCCTGGTTGCTGAACGTGGCGATCCATTCGTTATCCGTTCCTATTCGCCCATGACTACTATCGGGGGCGGAAAAGTGCTTGACCCTTACCCGGCAAGGCATCGCCGGTTTCGCCCGGATGTTATAGAAAACCTGGCTCGCTTAGGACAGGATCCCTCTTCGGGTGGCGATGCAGCTTTTGTTAGCAACAAGTTAAATGAACTGCTTGCTGCTGACAGCTTTCGCCTGGCCAAAGAGACCCGCCTGGACAGGGAAAAAGTTGAATCAGTAATGGAGGAGCTTGCTGCAAAGGGCAGGGTAATAAAACTTGGCAGCGCTTACCTTGGCGAAGAATTAGCCGGGGAATTCGAAAAGAAAATTCTTGAAGAATTACAGAACCACCATACAAAGAATCCTCTTTCCTTTGGGCTGTCACGCGCCAGGCTTAAAGGAGTTCTACCCGCAGCCCT
>SKWE01000048.1 GCA_007129055.1 Syntrophomonadaceae bacterium | reverse complement strand
TGAATTTCAGGCCTGTTTTCCTCCAGTGATGACTGAACATCGGTAAAACCGGGATAGTCCTGTAATACCAGGGTTGCTTCTTCTGTTATCCTGACAATTTCTTCTAAATCATCGCCGCTAATCACAAGGTCAAGGCTGGCTTCCAACCCGGCAGCATCAAGCAGAGATTCACGGTTAATAGTAAACTCGGCTTCAAAGGGCAGGGCGCTTATTTCAGTCCGTACATCTTCAATAATCTGGTCTATATCCCTGGTCCGTTCCGGATCAACCTCGGCCCGGATCCTGACCTGGTTTGAAGAACCCGTTCCGGAAGGAACGCCCATAAATCCACCGCCGCCAATACGGGTAGAGTATGAAGTAATCCCATCCTTGTTCGAAACTATCTCTTCCACGGCCCGGGCGTAGCTGTCACTGTTGGTAAGGGTAGTGCCCGGGGTAAGGGTAGCATCGATTGAAAATGCCGATTCGTCAGGGTTGGGAAACAGTTCAGTTCCGAGAGTGGTAAAACTTAAAACTCCAAGCCCGATAAAAAGGGCGGCAAAGATCAAAACCCACCAGGGATGCCTTACTGCAGTTTTCAGCATTTTACGGTATCCGGGCAGGTGGTGAGGTTTAACCCTTTTCTTGCTTTTTTCATGCTGCAGGCTAAGTGACCTGGAAGCAAGCAGGGGGATAACGGTAAGCGCTACTACCAGGGAGGCGAGAATAGCACAGGCAACGGTAAGGGCAAATTCCCAGAAAAGTTGGCCGGCAAGCCCGCTTAAGAAAACCACCGGGAAGAAGACGCTGATCGTGGTGAAGGTAGATGCCGTGATGGCCCCGGCAACCTCCTGGGCCCCGTTAACTGCAGCCTCAGCAGGGTTTTCCCCCATCTGGTAACGCCTGAAAATATTTTCACTGACCACGATGGCATTATCAACCAGCATTCCTGCAGCCAGGGCCAGTCCACCCAGGGTCATCAGGTTAATTGTGATGTTGGTGAAATATAGAAGTGTAAACGTAAATATAATGGCGGCCGGAATGGAAAGACCGATAAACATTGTGGTCCGCCAGTTGCGCAGGAATACAAGCAATACCAGGATGGCCAGCGCAGCTCCGCCGAGCAGGGCCTCAACAAGATCGGCCAGCGCTCTCTCAATCTCTTCAGCCTGGTCGAATATGGTATTGAATGTAACCTGGGAAAAGCTATTCGCGCTGCCGGCTGATAGCTCATCAAGCACCTGCCGCACTTCCCTGGCGACCAGGACAGTATTGGCATCGCCCTCCTTCTGAATAACCAGGTTTATGCTGGGCTGCTGGTTATAACGGGTAATGGTTGAGGGGTTATAAGTATCCTGCTCAATTTCGGCTATCATACCCAGCGATATGGGATTAATCGGAAAATCGTCTTCAAGCTCAATTCCGGCAAATGACCCTCCACCGGGAGACATGGAACCAAGGATCATAGCTGTAGCGAGTTCCGTAAGTCCATCTTCCAGTTCACGCGAAGCCGATGCAAGCCCCCGGTCAACGTCCCGCTGCACTCCTGATAACCAGGCACTGTAATCAGGCAGCGATGCTATCGGTTCATTTCTCATGGCAGCCCAATCTTCATGGAAGGAAACAATAATACTATCCTGTTCAACCCTGACAATCAGGGGATGAAGATCGGCCATGGAATTAAGTTCGGCCTGGGTGACATTATAGATCTCCATCAGGGATCTATCCAGGGGGATGCGGGCAAAGTCTCCTAACCATACAGCCTGACCCAGGATCCAGATATCTTCAAGCCTTACAGGGTCTTCGCGCTGCAGGTTGCCATCGATAGGTAAAGGCAGGCGTCCGATTGCATAGAGATCCAAAACGAGGTGGTGTGATACCGGGTCATAGCTGACATCGGGGTTTGCTGTAAAAATGATCAGGTTATTTTCAACATTGCCCCCGTTTTGGTCAAGCCATTCACGGTTGATGGGCAGAAAAACATTCCTGCCTGCAATAAATATATTATCGAGATCAAAGAAATCATTCCAATATATATCGCGAATAGGAACGGGCGCTGCCCCACCGGAAAGGAGGTTCGCCTGGCCCGAGAGAACCTGGTTCAGGTTTATATCGACAGACTGGCCAATCATTTCCTCAAGTTTATCCTGGTCAACCTGGAAGCCGACAACCAGGTCGGATAGCATATCGCTCTGGGCATAACGGCCCAGGAAACGGATCCGCACCTGGCGATCTTCCAGGTCAATTACACCGGCCGGCAGATCGGTTAAACTGGCCCGCAGCACGTTGGCAATCTGTTCGAATGATACTTCATATTCTGCCATGGTATCGGGAAAGGTACGCACGAATACATCCTGCTTGGCACCGCCCTGGACCTGGACACTGGCAACTCCGCGAACCGATTCCAGGCGGGGTGATGCAGTTTCTTCCAGCCACTCTGTGAGCTGAACAGGGTCATCTGAACCGCTGGCTGAAAGCTGCATGATTGGCATCAGGGTAGGATCAAATTCCAGGATTATAGGTCTTTGTACTTCATCGGGGAAAGATATCAAATCCATGCGTACATTAATATCATCCCTGAGGCGCTTCACATCAGCGCCCCAGTCAAAACGCAAAATGACCAGGGAAAGGCTTTCCTGGGATATGGAATTCAACCCCGTTAGCCCGCTTGCTGCTGAAACTCCTTCTTCAATTGGCTTGGTAACCAGCTCGAGGGTTTCCTGGGGGGAGCTACCCGGGAAGGGAGTAATAATAGCAAGAATGGGAGCCTGGATATCGGGAAGCAGGTCAAGCGGGCTCTGGTAAAGGCTGACCAGCCCGATAAGCAGGACAAGGATCAATAAGGTGCCGGTAGCAACAGGCCTTTTAACAGCCATCTTCGACAGGCCCATATATGTAAACCTCCAGTAATATCAAATTAAATTAACCGGCCGACCGGTCGGTCGGCCGCAGTATTCATTATAGCATAAGGAAATTCGTAGGAAAAGGGGAGGAATTAAAGTTCTATTTTTCAGATAAAAAGGTACTATTTATTTCTCAGGACACCGTTCGGCTGCGAGCCACTGAATAAGCAGCCAGGGCAATTGACGCCATTTTACCCATGGGAGGCTCATTGCGCGATGTTAATATAACAGGGCTACTGGCGCCAAGGACTAAACCGCCCATGCGCCCACCGGCAAAGTAGATTATGGCTTTACCCAGGATATTTCCTGCTTCAATATTGGGCACCAGCAACAGGTCGGCCTTGCCTGCCACCGGGCTTTCTATGCCCTTGTGCATTGCCGATTCAAGGCTTACTGCTATGTCAAGCGGAGTCGGGCCGTCAACCACGGCACCCGGAAATACTTCTTCAGCCATGTCTCTCAGGGCCTGGGCATCAACGGTAGCCGGTATTTTTGGGTTCACCTTCTCATTGGCAGTTAAAACTGCCACCTTTGGTTCTTCCATGCCGATAGAATGCAAAAATTCTATTGCATTCTGCAGGATCACTTTTTTCTGTTCCAGGCTGGGACTTACATTTAAACCCCCATCTGTCATGTAGATTAAACGGTAGTAGCCGGGAATCTCGTAGATGGCAAAGTGGCTGAGAATCCTGTCCCGGCGCATGCCGCCCTCCGGGCTTATTACGGCCCGCAAAAAATCCGAACTGTTTACCATACCCTTCATCAGGATATCAGCCCGTCCGTCAGCAACTTCCTTCACCGCCCTGTCTGTAGCTTCGAGAGGATCTGGTATATCGATAATTTCAATACCCTGCAGGTTTAAGCTAACTGTCATTGCCTGGCGCCAGATTTTTTCTTCATGGCCAATCAGGACAAAATCGACAATCCCCTCTCTCCTGCTGTCCCTTACCGCTTCCAATACTGTTTCCTCTGCTGCGGCAGCGACACATAGCTTACAGGAAGGTAATTCCCTGACGGCTGATATAACCTGGTAAAAGTTTTCGAATGACATGGTTGACCAACCTCCCACTTATTAATACTTAATTAGTAGTATAAAGCTTCCACCTCTTCGCACAAAACGCGCAGTGCGCCGGCAGCCAGGGCTTCCAGCTCTTCTTCCCCGGCAAGAACGGTTAAGGGCGCAATAAAAGACACTCTTTTTTCGATCATCTTAACCAGGTTCCGGGCATGGGCCATGCCCCCGGTTAAAACAATGGAATCAACCCTGCCCAGCAAAACAGTGGACATGGCACCGACCTCCTTTGAAACCTGGTAAGCCATGGCCTCTACAATTTCTGTTACCTCTTGATTACCTTTGTCCACCTCTTTTTCAACTTCAGTAAAATCCTTGGTCTGCAGGTATGAATAAATGCCTCCGCGTGAAGTAAGCAGCTTGATTGTTTCTGCCATGTCCCGTTCTCCGCCAAAGCAGAGACGGACCAGCCCCAGCGCCGGCAGGGTTCCGCAGCGCTCGAGGGAAAAAGGCCCTTCTTCGTTGGCATTATTTACATCAACCATTTTACCCTGTTTGTGGGCCGAGACAGATATGCCGCTGCCCAGGTGGACAACTACCAGGTTAAGATCTTCATATCTTCTGCCCAGCAGTTCTGCCGCCCTGCGCGCTACAGCTTTCATATTCAGGGCATGAGACATGCTTTGGCGGGCAACACCCTTTAAACCTGAATAGCGGGCCAGGGGTTCGAACTCATCCACGGTTACCGGATCAACCGTATATACGGGCAGCCCCGCTTCACGGGCCAGGGGCAGCGCTATAATTGAACCCAGGTTGGAGGCATGCCAGCCATATTTAGCCTGAACCAGGTCATCGTATACCCGGTCGTTTACCAGGTAGGTTCCGGAGGCAAGCGGCCTGAGCAGCCCCCCGCGTACCACTATGGCCGAGAGGCTCTCCAGGGTAATACCCTTTTCTGCCAGCAGATTGGTAAGCGCCAGGCGCCGGAAACGGGCCTGCTCCTCACGGTCCAGGTCGGCAGAAGTTTCTTCCACGGTATGGCGCAGTGTTTCTTTGAAAAGCGGTATTTCATTTTCAAACAGGCCGATTTTTGTTGATGTGGAACCGGGGTTTATAGCCAGTATCCTATGCATTATCCAACTCCTTTACCTGGTAAACTTGATCTCTCCGCCCACCACGGTCATATCAACCGGGATGCTGCTAATCTCAAGCGGTTCAACTTTATATAGATCTTCTGCCAGCACGACCAGGTCTGCAAGTTTGCCGGGAGTTATTGAACCCTTGATATTTTCCTCGTAAGTACAATATGCAGAGTTGGTAGTGTAAAGCTTAAGCGCTTCGTCAAGGGTAAGCCGCTGCTGCGGGAACCATCCTCCCTCGGGCCTGCCTTCAAGGTCCTGCCTGGTTATGGCTGCAGCAATTCCCTCAAGTGGGTTATAGTTTTCAACAGGGCAGTCGGAACTGCCTGCCAGGTGAATACCTGCTTCCAAAAAGTCCTGCCAGCGATAGGTCCACCCTGCTCTTTCCGAACCAAAAATCTTTTCGATCAGGTCATGGTCGGAAGCAATAAAAGATGGTTGGATATCGGCTATTACGCTCAGCTCCCTAAACCTTTTCAGGGCTTCGGGATTAACAAGCGAAGCATGGACAACCCTGAAGCGGGGGTCAGGCCGGGGATATAATTTTTGCGCATTACTGTAAGCGTCAAGCACCATATTTATGGCGGCATCACCGATAGCGTGGCAGGCAACCTGCATCCCTTTCTGATGGCCAAGGTAAACCAGTTCAAAAAATTCCTCCCGGGGCAGCACAGGCACTCCACAGTTTTCAGGGTCATCCCTGTAAGGTGAAGACAACAGGGCTGTGCGACCGCCCATGGAACCGTCTGTAAAGAGTTTCAGGGGGCCCATGCGAAAATATTCGCTTCCCCAACCGGTGGTTTTATCAAGGTCAAGAAAAGTTTTCAACCTTTCCATACTCATCAGCTGCGGCTGAAGATTGACCCGCAGCGGCAAGCTGCCAACAGCTTCAAGTTCAAGGTAGGCATCAAGCAGTTCTTCGAGCTTCTCACTGCCCAGGGCATAAAGATCGTCAGTTTGAACTGAAGTTAAACCGGCCGATAAAAAATCGTGCCCGGCCGCTTTAATCAAATCTTTGATGGCATCTTTATCTGCAGGGGGAATCAGATCCATTACTAGCTGCATGGCGCTCTCTTTAAGGATGCCGTTTGGCTTTCCTGTTTCACCGGTTTCAACTTTTCCACCTTCGATGGAAAGCGCTTTTTGACCCAGGCCGGCAAGCTGCAGGGCCCTTGTGTTAGCTACTGCAATATGACAGCATGTGCGCACGATTACCAGCGGATTTTCTGCTGAAGCTTTGTCCAGGTCATCACGGTTGGGCATCCTGCCTTCGCTGTAATTACTGTGATTCCAGCCCCAGCCAAGAACCCAGTCCCCTTTTTCCGGCTTATGCTGCCTGATAAAATCTTTAATTCTACCTACCAGATCATCAATATTTTCACAGGAACGCAGATCAACCTTGGTTGCTGTAAGAGCGTAATTAGTCAGGTGCATGTGGCTGTCGTTAAAACCGGGAAGGATTACCCTGCCCTTAAGATCAATTATTTCAGTTTTAGCTGTTTTACCGGCCAACACCTGGTCATTCGTCCCAACTGTTCCTATTCTGCTTCCTGAAACTGCCACCGCTTCAGCAGTCGGTAAATCCGGGTCCATGGTTATTACCTTGCCATTTTGAAAGATTAAATCCATTATAGTTCCTTCCACGAAAGTTTTATAGTTCGAATATTTCCCGGTGTATATTAGATTGCAGGATTCCAAGTTCTTTTAATTCCCTTGCTATTTCTTCTGACATAGCCGGCGGACCGCAGATAAAAAATGCTTTCTCTTCCATGTTGCCCAGGTATTCTTTCATGAACTGGGCATTCAATCGCCCCTTTTCGCCAGGCCAATCCGGCTGATCAGTCATAACAAGTACAACTTTGAAATCCTCCAGTTCCTTTTCCATTTTTTGAAGTTCGTCGATAAAACAAAGATTTCTTTCACTGCGGTTTACCCAGTAGAGGGTTATCTTATGATCGAGGTTTTGATCATAAATATAGCGGAGCATGCTGATAAAAGGAGTAATGCCTATACCCCCTGCAATAAAAACAAGGTCTTTCAGCGGCTGATTTAAAAAACTGAAAACCCCGTAGGGCGCGTCAATAAATGCCTTGTCACCAACCCGGGTATCCTTGATTGACAGGGTAAAGTCGCCCAGTATTTTGGGGGTAACTGATAGCTCCCTGCGGGTAGGGCTGTTTGATATGGTAAAGGGGTGTGCAGATGAGCGTTTACCCTTCCGCAATAGCTGCAGGAACAGAAACTGCCCCGGTTTATAATCAATCTCTTTACCTTTAAAAAAGAGGGTCCAGATTTTTTCCGATTCCTGCCTAACTTCCGATACT
>SKWE01000214.1 GCA_007129055.1 Syntrophomonadaceae bacterium | reverse complement strand
ATTAAAGTGGCAGTTGGCGCAATAAAAGCCCCCTCGGCTACCTGCGGCTTTTTTCCTTCAAATTCAATCAGCATCGTTCGTTCCCCCTTTTTAAATAATAAAATTGCTAAAAAGTAAAAACGTAATCGTTCTCAGGTTAAGTATGTAAAATATTTCGCCCCTTCCCCTCTTTTTCCTTTTCCAGAAATCCTGTTGACTATGTTATAATTTATTATAATGCAAGCTGAAAGGGGTAATGAAGATTAACCAGGACAACTTAAAAAAACTGCTGAAGGCAGTTCAAAGCGGAGACCTCGATATTGAAGGCGCTGTTGAAAAACTGCGCATCCTGCCTTACGAGAATTTAGGGTTTGCCCGTGTCGATCACCAGCGCTACCTGCGTCGCGGGTTTCCGGAAGTAATCTATTGCCCCGGAAAGACGATAGAACAGGTTGTTGCTATAGTTGGGCGCCTGGTGGCTACGGAAGGCACTATTCTTGCAACCAGGGCGGAGCCCGAAGTTTTTGAGGCAGTAAAAAAAGAATATACCCGGGCAGAATATGTACAGATTGCGAAGGCTATAGTGATAAGGAGCAAGGAAGAACCTGAACCGATCGGAAATGTTGCCGTGGTTTCTGCCGGAACTGCAGACCTGCCTGTTGCTGAAGAAGCTGCCCTGACTGCTGAATTGATGGGCAGCAGGGTCGAGCGCCTTTTTGATGTGGGAGTAGCAGGTATTCACCGCCTTTTTGATAACTGGGACATACTAAGTAAAGCCCGGGTAATAGTAGTGGTAGCCGGTATGGAAGGAGCCCTGGCCAGCGTAGTTGGAGGCCTGGCAACCTGCCCGGTTATAGCCGTGCCCACAAGCGTAGGTTACGGCGCCCACCTGGGAGGGTTGGCACCCCTGTTTACCATGCTCAACAGCTGCGCCTCCGGGGTGGCAGTGGTTAACATTGATAATGGTTACGGTGCGGGGCATATGGCCGCATTGATCAACAGGGTAGGGGAAGGAGAAAAGGGTTAATGATGGCTCACACTGCAAAACAGGGCAAAACTCTTTATTTTGACTGCTTCAGCGGTATCAGTGGTGATATGACCCTTGGCGCCCTGCTGGACATAGGCCTGGATCTGGAAGAACTTTGTGAAATGCTGGGCTGCCTGGAACTGCAGGGGTATTGTCTGAGATCAGAAAAGGTTACCCGCAAAGGAATTGCCGGAACCAGGGCCATTGTAGAGCTGAACAAGGCAACCCCCATAGAAAGAAATTTGCCCGCTATATTAAAGTTAATTGAAGGGGCTAAACTCCCTCCACAGGTTATAGAAAACAGCAGCAGCATATTTAAAAACCTGGCCCTTGCTGAAGCCAAGGTTCACGGTGTTCCCGTTGAAAAGGTCCACTTTCATGAAGTAGGCGCCGTTGACGCCATAGTTGATATTGTCGGTACTGCCGCAGCGCTTTACCTGCTGGAAGTGGATAAAGTATATTGTTCACCGCTGCCCCTCGGCCGGGGTGAAGTTAAAACCGCTCACGGTATGCTGCCGCTGCCGGCGCCGGCAACCCTTGAACTGCTGGCTATGAGAAAAGTGCCTGTTGAAGGACGCGACTGCAATTTTGAACTTGTTACGCCTACTGGCGCTGCCCTGGTAGCAACACTGGCTTCGTCATTCGGGCAGCTGCCTGCCATTGCGGTTGAAAAAGTTGGTTATGGCGCAGGTACCATTGATCCGGGATACCCAAACTACCTGCGAGCCATCATAGGTAAAATTGATAACGAAGTGGCCTTATTTGAAGAAAAAGTGGCTATTATAGAAACAGCTATAGATGACCTTTCGCCCGAGATTTACGGGTACCTGATGGAAAAGCTGTTTGAAGCCGGCGCCCTTGACGTATATTTCAGTCCAATACAGATGAAAAAAAATCGCCCGGCGGTACATGTCACAGTATTAACAGCGCCTTCTGACATTGAGGCTGCCAGGGAAATATTGTTCAGGGAAACCTCCACCCTTGGACTTCGCATTACTTCTGCCAGGAAGATTATGCGTCCGCGGGAAGTATGTACGGTTCAGACACAGTGGGGAGAAGTCAGGGTCAAGTATGCCCCTGCTGCTGATGGTCAAAGGATCTTAGACTATTCCCCGGAATACGAAGACTGCCTGCGTGTAGCCCGGGAATCGGGGATTGCACTGAAAGAGGTTTTCCGTCAGGTTGAAGAAAATTTCAGGCGTCAATTCTAAACGAAAAGTATAAAAGGTTTTCAATATTAGTAGCCATTATTTATATCTGTAAATATTTGAATATTATTGACTTATGCACTGTTATGTAATATAAAATAGATAGAGGAGGTGTTATCTATGGCAGATAATGATCTGTTGAAAAGTATTAAGCAATTAAATAGTGTATTGCTAGAGGCGGATGGTCAGGTTCCCGTCTTATATAATTTTGTCAATTCATTTTCCCATATAACAGGTACAGCCACCATGGTGATGGATAACCAGGGTAAGGTATTGGCTGGTAATATAAGTTGCCCTGATGACGATGGCTATTTTAAAAGAATTTTGGAGAGAGGTTCGACAGCAGGTGAATCACAAATACAAAAAATCATTAAAAAGGGTCAGCCTGTAGAAAATGAACAGCTAATGGTTAAGAAGGTTGATGGCGGCGAAGATAAGTATTATTGCAGTCTTCAGCCGGTAAAGGTTGCTGGTGAGCGGCAGGCAAACCTTATGATTTGCAGCTTTGTAAAACCCCTTGATCAGGTTTATACGGCTTTATCCCATGTCGGTGTAGGCCTGGTCGGCCTGACTTTCATGCATGATGTTATTGATCAGGCAGACCAGGTAGTCAGAAACAGGGAACTGGCTGAAGCAGCATTTGACAGCCTGTCTTACTCTGAAGTCGAAGCGATCAGGGAAATCCTGAAGAATATAGATAAAAACGAAAGCGTAGTTGTAGCAAGTAAAATAGCAGATAGTTTGGGAATCACCCGTTCGGTAATTGTTAACGCCCTGCGTAAGTTTGAAAGCGCCGGCATAATCGAGTCACGTTCGCTGGGCATGAAAGGAACGTTCATCCGCATTAAGAATACGCATGCCCTGGAAATAGTAGCTTCTCGTTCGTTAGAGATGGACTACATTCGCTGATAACAGGAAGTAAAAATAGCTTTATATATTATTACGGCAGGGATTATCCTGTCGTAATAATTTATCTACAGGTAAAGCCTGCCAATTGACAGGGTAGATGTGGGTTGCTACAATATGGTTTGATATTTAATTGCGGCGCTTTTATTAAAGCGCTACAGGAGGGTTTTTCGTGTACGTTATATTAACGCTGGTGGCGATATTTATTGCAAAAATTGCCCACGTCAGCCTTGGCACGATCAGAATTATATATCTTACCCGGGGCCAAAGTGTTTCTGCTGCAATAATCGGTTTTTTTGAAGTGATCATCTACCTGGCTGCTCTCAGCCTGGTTTTAAGTAATATTGATCAGTGGTCAAATATTTTGGTTTACGGCCTTGGCTTTGCAACGGGCAATATTGTTGGCAGTAAGATTGAAGAAAAAATTGCTGTCGGGTTCGTCCATGTTCAGATTATCACTGTCAGTAATAGCGGAACCCTGGAAGAGGTTCTGCGCGAGGAAGGTTACGGGGTTACTTCTATGCCCTGCTACGGCAAGGAAGGAGCACACCGCACATTACAGGTGCTGCTTAAGCGTAAGGAGCTGCCTTCTTTCTTAAAGAAAATGAAAGAAGCTGATCCAGATGCCTTTATATCTATCTTCGATACCCGTAAAATAATGGGCGGCTACTTTAACAGGATGAAGGCGAAATAGTGGCAGAAAAAGCGAAAGAGCAAATCATAAGTGCCCACAAGGCAATTGGGGTCATCGACTCCGGCGTAGGTGGCCTGACTGTGGTTAAAGAGATCAGTAAGCTGCTGCCAAGAGAAAGCATCATCTATTTCGGTGATACAGCCCGCATGCCATACGGGCCGCGTTCATACGAGGAAGTGCGCCGTTTTACCTTCCAGATGATCGATTTTTTGCAGCACCAGGAAATAAAGATGATTGTTGTTGCCTGTAACTCCGCCACTGCCGCCGGACTGTACCAATACCAGGAAGCATGTCAGCAGCCTGTGGTAGGGGTTATTGAACCCGGCGTCAGGGCGGCGCTTAAAAGCAGTAAAAGCGGCCGGATAGGTGTAATCGGCACGGTAGGTACAATTAACAGCTCTGAATATGAAAAAAAGCTGAAGGAAAATAACGGCAATCTCTACCTGGCCAGCAAAGCCTGCCCGTTATTTGTGCTGCTGGTTGAAAACAATTTGGTTGATACCCCTGAAGCAAGAAGAGTGGCCATGGAATATCTTGATCCGCTGGTCAACCAGGAAATTGATTCCCTGATCCTGGGCTGCACCCATTATCCCCTGATGAAAGAGCTTATCCAGGATGTTGTCGGCCCCTCTGTTACCCTCATCGATTCGGCAAAAGAAATAGCTGCCGAAGTAGCAGCCATTCTCGATAGAGATAATATGAATAATCCTCTTGAATGTGAGGTTCCCCGCTACCGTTTCTTTGTCAGCGGCAGCACAGCCTCATTCGAAGAAGTGGGAAGCAAACTGCTTGATAGAAAGATAAAAGCCTACCAGGTAGTTCTGTCCTGAACAATTACATTGCCCTTAACCTTTTAATTCTTTCCTCAGCCGGGGGGTGTGTTGAAAATAGCGCACTGGCCCGGTTAGCTGATCTGGCGCCCAGCGCCGGATTAACAATATAAAGCCCATTTAAAGCGCTGTTTTCTATGGAGCTGTTTTTCACCTGTGCGTTAGTTATCTTTTCCAGGGCACTGGCCAACCCTTCCGGGTAGCCGGTAAAATCTGCTGCTGTAGCGTCGGCCAGGTATTCGCGCTGCCTGGAAATGGCGAACTTAAGCAGCTGGGCAAAAATTGGGGCCAGGATAGCCAGAAAGATAATCACTGCAATGGCAATCAGTTGACCCTGCCCGCCCTTACTGCTTCGGCTGCGGCCCATACCGCCGAAGAAAACCATCCTGCGTGCTACGACGCTGATAAAAACAATTGTCCCTGCCAACACGATGGCCACGGTAGCCAGGAGAACATCGTAGTTATTGATATGGGCCATTTCATGGGCAATAACCCCTTCAAGTTCCTGGCGGTTCAGCCGGTTCATCAGACCCCGGGTAACTGCAATTATTGAATTTTGCGGGTTGCGTCCTGCGGCAAAAGCGTTAGGCACTTCAGTCTCTATCACATACACTTTCGGCATCGGTTTTCCAGCAGCGATGCTCAATCCTTCAACAGTATTATAGAGGAAAGGTTCCTGCTGCTTGGAAACCTGCTTTGCGCCAGCCATGGAAGTTACAACGCCCTGGCCGCCGTAGATGCTGATCAGTAAAAGAACTATAAAGACTACTGCAGCAAGAATAATACCCAGGATCGGTTCTCCCATGTAAATCCCCACAAAATAACCGATTGCCCCGAATAGGATAGCGTAGAGCAAAAAGAGAAAGAAGGTTCTTCTTTTATTGGAGGCTATCCGCCCGTAAATTGGATCCATTATTAATTACCACCACTTCCCGTGTCTACATTTGGCACCTGTCTTACCCTTTCAGTTTCAACTTCAAAAAATTCCCTGGTGTTAAAATTGAAAAGCCTGGCGACAAAGTTGCTTGGAAATCTCTGAATAACCATATTCAGCACCATAACGGTCCGGTTGTAACGCTGGCGGGCATAGGCAATTTTATTTTCAATCCCCGCCAGTTCTTCCTGGAGCATCAAAAAGTTTTCGTTTGCTTTTAACTCGGGATAATTTTCTGAGACGGCAAAAAGGGTTTTCAGGGCCCTGGTTGCAGTTTCATCTGCCCCGGCATTCTCCTTTATGGTAGTAGCGTTCTGCCAGTCTGAGCGTGCCTTAGTTATAGACTCAAGCAATTCCCGTTCATGCTGCATGTAGCCCTTAACGGTGTTAACCAGGTTCGGCACCAGGTCGAACCGTTTTTGCAGCAGGGTATCGATGTTCGAGTATGCTGTATCGGCCATGTTCCGCAGACCGACCAACCTGTTGTAAGTGTAGACGATGAAAGCTGCTATGAATACTATTATAGCAGGCAGGATATAAGTATTTTCCATTTATTAACCTCCTCGGTAAACCTCTATATTATTTCTTTTTGTCCCGGCAATTTCCTCTAGCGAATTATCAACTATTTTATATTTACCGGGTTCTCAAATTTGCCGGACATAGAAGGATATAAATATTTGGTAGGGAATAATAATCGTTAAAGGAGGGGAAAGCATGAAACCAAGTCTTCCCTTATCAAAAGGCATTGCTTACGCTATCGGCCAGTTGGGCTGGTCACTGGTTTTGGGGCTGGTGGTAAACTACCTGGTCTACTTTTACCTGCCTCCTGAAGATGCCCGCCTGCCTGAACTTATCCCGGCTTATTATCTATTCGGTTTTATTTCGATCATTGGCCTGATTACAATGGGCGGCCGCTTTGTTGATGCCATAACAGACCCCTGGATTGCAACCCTCTCTGACCGGTCCACGGCCCGCAGGGGAAGACGTATCTCTTTCATGGCCCTCGGTGGTTTGCCCATGGTTGCAATGATGATCCTGATTTACACCCCGCCATCTGCAGACCCGGGAGCGCTTAATGTTGTCTGGCTTGCTGTAACCCTGTTCCTGTTCTACCTGTTTTACACCATCTATGTTACTCCATATTTTGCCCTGATTGCCGAACTGGGCCATACACCCATTGAGAAGCTCAACCTTTCAACTTATATATCGCTTACCTTTTTCCTTGGAACTGCCATTGCTTCCCAGGCTCCAATGCTTTTTCCCCTTTTCGAAGCATCCGGCTTTGACAGGGTAGCCTCGATCAGGCTTACATTTGCCCTTTTCGGGCTCCTTGCCCTGATCTGCCTCTACGTTCCGGTATTGGTAATTGATGAAAAAAAATACAGCACGGGTGTTCCTTCGACCGTGCCCATGCTCGAATCTCTTCGCATGACCTTCCGCAACCGCAATTTTCTGCCCTTTGCCCTCTCAGACATGGTCTATTTTTTAGCCCTCACCATCCTGCAGACTGCTCTTATCTATTATGTTACAGTACTCATGCGCCAGCAGGAACAGTTCTATTCGTTACTCTTTATCGTTATGGCGGTTGTCTCTTTTGCCTGCTACCCGGCTGTCAACCTGATCGCCAGAAAAACGGGTAAGAAGAAGATGATTGTCGGCGCTTTTATAGTTTTTTCTGTAGTCTTCGGCCTTACGTCAATCCTGGGCATGCCCTGGGTGCCGCTTTCGCTGACGACCCAGGGTTACCTGCTGGCAGTTTTAGGCGGAATACCGCTGGCCGCCTTCGGGAT
>SKWE01000020.1 GCA_007129055.1 Syntrophomonadaceae bacterium | reverse complement strand
GCCACTTTCTTCTTTGCTGTCAGCTTCCTCCAGAGTAGCTGGAGCCTACCTTTCAGCCGTTATTATATTTACCCCTTTAATGAAACTTTCTTAGCAATAGCAGGCTATGTAAATTTTGCCTTCATTTTTTTATCCCTGGTAACCATGGGGTTGCTTGTCTGGGGTTTTTACCAGGAAGCATTACGTTCATACCAGGAGGCAAATGATGCTAAAAGATTTTAAACCACATAAAGAACCGATAAGATGGAGTATTCAGTTCAGGCTGGTTTTTGGTTTTACATACGCTTTAGTCTGGACTGTCATCCACTATATTCAGAACCAGGAATTTACCTGGATCGGAATAATATCAGGCATAGCATCTTTTTTCGTTGTTGTTGGATTGGGGTTTTTAATTAGATGGTATCAAAAGAAAGAGCTTAAACGAAAGCGGGGCAAAAATAGTCAGTAGCATTATTGCAAGAGGGGTAGATCACAAGTATTGGACAGAATTAGGGTTGTTATGATTTTCGTTTGATTATTATACCAACCTCTTTAACACAGCAATATAGTCTTAGCCTGGAGGGATAGCCATGCATATTAACTGGAAGAGGTATTTAACTGATTATAACTGGAAGGGTTTTTTAACTCTCATATTATTGTTTAGCATCGCCTTTTGTTTTCGCTCCCAAATGGAATGGCGTAGCATTGAACAAGTCATTATGGACACTCTTATTTTTAGCATCCTTGGTATTGGTTATCTAATAACCATTTTGAAGCCTGATTTTTTTATCAGAAAGACCATGGAACCAGGTGAGAAATGGATGATTCGGATTCTAGGCGCTATGTGAGTAGCCATATTTATGTGGCAGATCTATGTAGCTTGGGAGACATATTGTGTGATACAACAAATCAACAATTAGCATCGAAGATGAAGATATGGTAAAGGGTTTTGAAGATGAAGCAATGATAAAAGAAGTAGAGGAATCACAGAAAATAACCATTTTATATGGTCCATATGGAGGAGCCTCCCCCATCATGATCGAGTATTCGCCTGTATTTAAAGCTGCCGAAGTTTCCGGAGCAGATGAGACCGGAAGCTGGAATATAAACAGTCAGGAAGTGGAGTATGGCCATCTAGACAGGCAGGGCAGAGAAGTAATTTCTACATACCTGAACCTGGATGAAGCCGGAATAAATACTATTTACTCTCTGAGCGATATCTTTGCTGCTTTTTGAGAATCCCCTAAAATATGCTATAATGTTAATATAGTCTTCTACCTCGGTAGGAGACAAATATTTTATGGGAGTTGACTTTAAATGTCAGGCTTAGTTGCCATATTTGGCAAGAAAAGTGAAGCATCAGATATTGAACCGCTTATAGAAAGAGTAAAATTCAGGGGAATTTCAAAAAATACCCAGACAAAAGAAGATGGCTATGGATTGGCAGTTCTGAACAGTTCTCCTGATAATGATGGAAGTGACTTATCAGCTGCTCTTGACGGTTATATGGTGTTTTCTGAAGAGGAAGGGACGGTTATGCAGGGCGGTGAAGGCGAAACCAGGTTCTGCGACCTTTTTGATAAAGATGGCCTTTCCTGTTTTGAGAGCATTGAAGGCGAATTTGCCATAGCTTATTTCAACGATGAGGGAGGTCACATCATTGCCCGCGATCCTTTCGGGGTAAAACCTCTTTACTATGCCAAAAAAGAGGGTACCCTTTATGTGGCACCCGAAATAAAGGCCCTGCTGGATCTAAAAGTTCCTATCAAGGAAGCCCCTCCCGGCAGCTACCTGGATGATCAAAATGGATGGGTTCGTTATTACAAGATACCGAGAATCATAGAAAATAAAGAGCTGAGCCTGGAAGAAGCAGAAGAGAAAATGAGACATCTGCTTTACCTGGCCGTTGAAGAGCGTATTCTTGGCGTTGAAAATTTAGGTGTTTACCTTAGCGGTGGCCTTGACAGTTCAGTTGTTGCAGCGCTTGCTGCAGAAATCTCTGCAGATCCTATTTCTACCTACACAGTAGGGGTAAAGGGCAGCCAGGATATAGAGTATGCTTCCATCGTAGCAGATCGGATTGGCTCAGTACCGCATGTTTATACCTACGATCTCGATGAAATGCTTCAGGTTCTTCCCAAGGTCATATATCACCTGGAGTCTTTTGACTGTGCCTATGTCCGTTCCTCTATCCCGAACTACATTGCCGCCCGCTTTGCCGCCCGTGATGGCCGAAAAGTAATGCTAACCGGTGAGGGCTCTGATGAAATATTTGCCGGCTACAGCTACCTGAAAACCCTCGGTTCTGAGAAAGAGATTACTGCTGAAATTGAGGGGTTTCTTAAAAATTTAAGCAAAACAGGGTTGCAGCGAGTTGACCGCATGAACTCTGCTCACGGCCTGGACTGCCGGGTTCCGTTCCTGAAACCTGCTTTGCTCGAACTGGTGCAGCAATTCCCTTTGGACTGGAAACTACATGACAGGGAAGATGATGAACCGGTTGATAAGTGGATTCTTAGAAAGGCTTTTGTTGACGAACTGGGATCTAAGGTAGCCTGGCGTGAGAAACAGCAGTTTGACCAGGGCTCAGGCTCTTCTGATATGCTGACTTCGGTTGCTGAAGATGCAATCAGTGATGCTGAATTTGCCAGGGAATCAGAGGAAGCCCCGGTTCCGGTCCGCAATAAGGAAGAGCTTTACTACTACCGAATATTCCGGAAACATTTTCCCGAATCGGTATTGCCGCTTGTCGGAAGGTGGACAAAAACCAGTTAATTGGAGGGGCACATGACAACAAATGCAGCATATGTTGTAGACTTTGATGGAACAGTAACTACTAAAGATTTATCTTCCGAGCTGGCTGCTTTTTTTGGCGGCACAGAATTTATGGAGATCGAAAATAGGTATAGAAACCGGGAGATCCCGATCAAAATTTGGCTGCAGAGTATTGCCAAAAGCCTGCCCAGGGATATGGATATTTTGCTGGCAAAGGCACTGCAGTGGACAGAGATCCGACCCGGTTTTGACAGTTTTCTTGATCATGCCATTGAACAGGACAGCCAGGTGTTTATTGCCAGCGACGGTTTCGGTTTTTATATTGAGCCAATTCTTGAAGAGTATAATCTTCTGCATAAAGTGGATTATATATACAGAAATGATACTTTTGTAGATGGTCACGGAAAGCTTCAGGTGGTAACCCCGCATGCTCACAGTGTTTGCACGGTATGTGGCAATTGTAAGGCTGCCCATGTACTGGACTTGAAAGAAAAAGGTATCCCTGTTATATATATTGGTGATGGCAGCAACGATCGATTCGGGGCTTCCTGGAGTGATTATATTTGCCCCAGGGATCAGTTGGAAAAAATTTGCAAAGAAAATGATTTTAACTACTCGCCATGGTTTGACTTTTACGATATTATTAAGGTTGAGAGTCCATCCCTGCAGGATCGTTCAGCTATATCTTTTTGCTCCCCAAGGGGCAGTGGAATAAAGGTTTAATTATATTGAACATATCCGGGAGGAGAGTTAATGGATTATCAGGAACAGGTAGAGCGCCTCGCTGAATTGATAAAAGAACATGAAAATGTTTACGTGCTAACCGGTGCAGGTATCAGCACTGATAGCGGCATCCCTGATTTTCGCTCTCCCGGAACTGGATTATGGGAAAAAGTTGATCCCATCGCAGTCTCATCTGTAGATGTGCTGCATGAAAATCCGCGCCTTTTTTATGAAGCCGGTTTCAGTCGTTTTGCAAAGATTTCAGCAGCAGAGCCCAACAGGGGGCATACAATTTTAGCTCAGCTTGAAGAAAAAGGATATATTAAGGGACTTGTTACCCAGAATATCGATGGACTGCACGTTAAAGCCGGTTCAAAAAATGTGTGGGAAGTACATGGCCACCTGCGAACCGGTTATTGCCTTGGTTGCAAAAAGAAGTATCCTTTCGAGGAACTGGTTCAGCAGGTTGAATTGAAACGCATTCCACCTGTATGTCATAACTGTTACAGCATGCTCAGGCCTGATGTAGTGCTTTTCGGCGATCCCATGCCCACATTCTTTTTTGAACTGCAGCACCGGATCCAGGTAGAATGTGACTTTATGCTGGTTGTAGGTAGCAGCCTGGTTGTTTATCCTGTTGCCGAGCTGCCACGCTTGGCCGACAGTATTTCAATCATCAACCGGCAGCCTACCGATTATGACCCAAAAGCAGAAGTTGTTATCAGGGAAGGAATAAGTGATACCCTGGGTGACCTGCTGCAGCAGCTTGAATAAACTAAAAACTCTTGGATCTTATCGGAGGTCTTAGCCTATGCCCATAAAAATTAAATTGCAAAATGCTGCTCTCTTAATAGTCGGTCTAATCGGTGCCTATCTAATTCTCACTTCTGATAAGGTCAAAATAGATACGTACAGCCTGGCCGTTTCAATCCTGGTGGGTATATTCATGGTTTACCTCTACTTTGTATTTACCCGCAACCGCGAAGAGTGAATTTGTTTATAATCAAATATGTTATAATGGCCTTTGGGTCTTGAATGAGGTGTGAACTTTTGCAGTTAAGGTATGTTGAAAATCCTGTTTTGAAAGCTGCTGAAGTAGCCCGGTTAAGAGTAGCGGTAGGCTGGGATGCGAGAGAAAAACAGCTGGAAAAGATTATAGGTAAAACATATTCAACAGCGGCCTGTTATGATAATGATATCCTGGTTGGTTTTGTAGACGTTATCAGTGATGGAGTTGATGATGCTTTTATCCGCAACCTTGTAGTTCATCCTGACTACCAGAGATACGGAATAGCGCTTGAATTGTTAAAGATTATTGCCAGGCGGACTAAAGCTGACCGGATTAAAACTGTAAACGTATTATTTGAGCCTGAATTAGTAGATTTATATCGGAAAGCCGGATTTAGAATTGTTAATGGCGGAATGATCGATCATGAAAATGAAGGGTTTTGATTTAGAATGAAAGTGGCTTTTTTTTTGATTCCAAAGAGCGAGGTAGTTTGCCTGACGCCGAAGACAACCCTGCGCCAGGCGCTTGAAAGAATGGAACGCCACAGCCATACCGCTGTTCCCATGGTAGATGAACATGGTTACTATGCCGGTACTATTACCGAAGGGGACTTGCTGTGGAAAATCAAGAATTCCCCGGGGATGGATCTTAACGGCATGGAAAAGGTCATGCTAAAGGATATTGACCAGCATTCGCAAAACAAACCTGTGCGCATTGATGCCAGAGTCGTTGACCTTCTTACATTGGCCAGTGGACAAAATTTTGTACCGGTGGTGGATGACCAGGGCATTTTTATTGGCATAATCAGGCGCAGGGAAATAATTGAATACTGTGTTGAGTTAATCAAGGAAAAAGAGGAAGAACGAGTAAACAGCTAAAGAGGTGTGCAGCCATGAGCGCATCATGTTCGTTTCCCCCGGAAAATCTATCAACACCTGCCAGGGTACTACAGGTCAAGCCTTTCCTGGCGATGGAAGTGCTTGAAAAAGCACAACAGCTTGAAGCTAAAGGTGCGTCAATTATCCATATGGAGGTTGGTGAACCGGGCGGCGAAACTCCTCCTTCTATAAAAGAAGCAGCAATGGAAGCGATACGCCTGAACGATACCGGGTATACACACAGCCTGGGGAAGCCGGAGCTTAGAGCAGAAGTTGCCCGCTACTACAAGCGAACCTACAATGTAGATATTGAACCGGAGCAGGTAATTATCACATCCGGTTCTTCTCCCGCCATGCTGTTAGCTTTTTCAGCCCTTCTCGAAAAAGGTGATCAGCTGTTGATGCCCAACCCCTACTATGCCTGCTATCCCAATTTTGTTAATTATATCGGGGCAGAACCCCTTTATGTTCCGGTGAGGGAGGAAGAAGCCTTCCGCCTTCAGCCGCACGATGTTGAAAAACACCTGGGTGATAAAGTTAAAGCTATATTAATCAATTCTCCCGCCAATCCTACTGGAGCGGTATTAAGAGAAGAGGAGCTTCAGGGTTTAGCCGGGCTTGGAAAATACATAATTTCTGACGAAGTTTATCACGGGATTAACTATACCGGAAAAGATCATTCAATCCTTGAATATACAGATAGTGCAATCGTGATAAACGGTTTTTCGAAACGCAACATAATGACCGGTTGGCGCCTGGGTTACCTGGTAGCGCCTCACGGTTTAATCCGCAATTTACAGAAACTACAGCAGAATCTCTTCATTTGTGCCTGCGCCTTCATCCAGGCCGCCGGTATTGCTGCTCTCAGGGAGAGTCCTGAAGTTTTGGAAAAACGTTTTAGCAGTTATAACGAAAGGCGCTTATATCTTTACGAAGCCCTGCAGGATATGGGTATTGCTCCGGCTAAAGCTCCCGATGGCGCTTTTTACATGATGGCTAACGTGAAAAAGTATACCGATGATTCTTATACTTTTGCTTTTCGTATCTTGGAAGAAGCCGGTGTGGCCATTACTCCCGGCATAGATTTTGGCAGCGGAGCAGAACGTTATATTAGAATATCTTATGCCTGTGAAATGGATACCTTGGTTGAAGGGGTCCGCAGACTAAAAAATTATTTCAGCACACTAAAACCTACAACTTAACATTTAACCTGGCAACAAAGACCATATCTCACTAATATAAGTAGAGCTGCTTTTAGACTGGCAAGCTTGCAGACAAAAACTGATGCGAGTTTAAAGTGAAGGTATGGAATTGCCGGTGAAGCAAAGCCCGGAGCGGGTTGGCCGACAGGAGGTCGGCCACCGAGTGGGAGCTTAGGATGAGCTTATCGCGAGGGCAGCCCAGGCGAAGGGCTGAAGCTGAAACGCTGCAGTTCCAGCCTGAACGATCAGCGAGCGGAGTTTTGTCTACATGCTTGCTGGTAAGTTCAGCTATAAAATCAAAGCTGGTGTGGATTAAATATAATAAGGGGGTTTGAACATTATGTCCTCTGGAAGAATAATTATCATAGCCGGCGGAGATGTTAGCGAACCGGAATATTATAAGAAGCTGGTTAATGAAGACGATTATATTATCTGCGTTAATGGCGGCAGCAGCCATGCCTTGAAAATGGGGTTAACACCAGGTCTGCTGGTTGGCGATATGGACTCCCTTGCTGAAAATGTGCGTGACAACATAATGAAATCTAACCCTGAAATAATCAGTCACCCCCCGGAAAAGGATAAATCAGATCTTGAACTGGCTCTTGATTATGCTGTCCGGCAAAAGCCATCCGAAATCATTATTTTCGGCGCCCTGGGTGGTGCCAGGGTGGAACACTTTCTTATTAACCTTTTACTACTGCATATTCCCGTGGAAAAAGGTATAAAAGCCAGGATTATAGATGAAAGGCATGAAATATATATTGCTGAAAACAGTTTTGAAGTTTCAGGCAAACCGGGCGATTACCTTTC
>SKWE01000030.1 GCA_007129055.1 Syntrophomonadaceae bacterium | reverse complement strand
TTGCCTCTCAGGAGTCTTGCAACCTCAGTTGCTACCCTGCCCAGCGGGCGACCCGCTGCATCAATAACATACCAGCTGCGTTTAACTTCCTGAGGCTTAGCCATGTATGTAGTGTTCATTCCTACCCTCTCCTTTTACCCTCAATCCAATAAAGCCACAACCTATATTCTAATACACCCTACAACCCCTGTCAAGCTGATATAGGCTGTATTTTAGCTTTTTTAATTAATTATTTTAAGCATGTCTGTATTATATTTATCAATGCATCTTTGCTAACAATCTATTAAAAATACAGTGTTTGCGATTCAAATTCAGTACCAACTTCAAGCTACTTGTAGCCTTCATCTCCCGAAATATACTTTCGGCTGCCGTCGGAGAATATTAGTATAGCTTTTTGAGCAGCTTTAAAGCTGCTCCACAAGAGGTAACAAGCTAAGACTACTGAACCGATCAGGTCAGTGTACCAAGATACGGGATGGGAGGGGATAACTAAGACAGTAGACAGGGCAGCTATCACACAGAGATCCACAAAAGCTTTGGCTCTATAAAGTTGGCCCTGGGAATCAATAATTGAGCTGTACTGCTCACGGTTCAATTTGGTATAACGTCTCCAAAACCACGTATTAGTTATGAACCCTAAAACTGCTATTACAAGGCCAGGATATACATTTCCTCCAGGCTCAAAATCAGTAGTGCGGGAAAACGCTATAATAAGCATAACCAGTGCAGAAATAAACAGCGCAACAGAAACACAGATGCCGGTTACCAGTTCCATCTTTGCTTTTTTAATCCGGTCTATATCTCTATTTCGGTTTATGTAACGAAACATCCACCATGACACAAAAAGTGCAACTAATTCAACTGAACGGCGAATAAAATCTGCAAGTTGCGTTGTAGAGGTGCTCATGACAACTGCAAAACCAGTGGCCAGAGGCGCCCACATGCTAAGCAGCAAGGCCGTTAATAGCGTTTTCTCGCGGCGGGCACTCTGTTCAGAAGTAAAGGTAGTCATCTTACCACCCCAGGAAGTAGATTAAGTAAATAAGGGGCATTATAGTAAAAGCAGCAGAAAGCGGAACAGTAAGTGTATCAAAGCCTCGCCTTGAAAACAGCTCTATTATTGCTGAAACTGGTGCAACTATAATCGATACGAGGAAGCAAATGTGCAACGGTTGATTTCCATAAATTAGCAGTGTTAAAAAAGTAGCCAACCCTGAAAAAACAAACATTGCTATTGTGCCTTCAAAAGTTTTGCCAACATCGATAAAGCGATGAAGAATACGGTTTCTCCCGTAAGCTGTCCCAATTAATGCTGCTGCAGCATCACCAAAACCCCAGGCCATTATTGCCACTGCAATAACATAACGCCAGTCTATACCGAAAAAACCCCAAAAAATTGAAATCAGCAGTGCAAAAGAAAGTTGTACGTATAATAGCTGCCTTCGCAGTTCGCCACCCTTTTTTTCCCTGTCTACAAAATGTTTTCTATACCATACTGACTTTTCAACAAACACCAGAACAGGATACCCTAAAACTACCAAAGAAAAAGCAGCCAGTATGGCAATATACCAGGCGCTGAACAACTCCAGCAGCAAGAAAATAGATAAGCTATAAGCCACGTGTTGGATTTTGCGAATTAGTTCTGTTGCAACATTCAACCAAAACTTAAAAGCAGTTGGCAAAAATATTGTAAAAATAAGATAATATATAACTAAAACTGCTGCCCCTGTAAGATCATTTTGTAACACTGTTGGCTCCCCTGTTAATAACGCAGTATTCGTTTGTGAAGAGTATTTTGAAGTTTAAATGAAAATGGGAAATAAAAACTACAATACCTCAGGAAACGAATATAGGATTCAATTCAATAATGATTGTTAATTATATATTAGAATAGCTGCCCTGTAAACTTTCTCTAAGGTCTCAACACTTCAGCGAAAGATTAGCATGTATGTGGTTCCATGCGGACGGTTAGAGCGTCCCGGAGCGCAGCGAAGGCCAAAGGGGAGATGATGGAACCTTCCCCATGGCTTGTCTGGACAGCAATATTTTCTATTTCTTGATTTCTAATAATAAAGGCAGGATAATTAAAATTTTCAGAGAAGGTGTTATTTATAAAATGCTTGCCTTGCTCATAATTTAAAATACAAAATACATGGTCAGGGTGTGTTCATTATGAAAAAGAAAATATTTCTTAGTTTGACAGTTATACTTTTAGCTGGATTTGGTGCATTTACAACAGAAAATGTTCAAGCCAACTCTTCAAACATAATTGAACTTGAAGTTTTTACGGTTGGAGGTATTGACGTCACGAACCTTCAGGGTTTAGAAGTAGATGACCCGGTGAAGGATCCAGGAGCAACACTGGAAGTAGAAAGCTTTAGTGAATTTGCAGGTGTCATTATAAAAACAACCCCAATTTTTGAAATTCTTAACCCCTATAGCAGTGTTAACTGGGATACATTTCAGCAGTTCAAAGCTAATCTGCATACACATACCGATTATTCTGATGGCACAAAGCCGCCTCATGAACGTATCGATGAATACCATGAATACAATTATAGCATTTTATCATTGACTGACCATGATGACTACAACCCGGAAGGTCCTATTAACTACCCCTGGACAGAGTTAAACAATATCAATGAAGATTGGGAAAACCGTGATCCAGATGATCTGGGCATGATCGCGGTTCAGGGTTTGGAGATAAGCGCTGGCATTCATCTTGGTTCTCATTTTAACGACTTCGTTGGAGAAGCTTCAAGCGATGAAGAGTATGTATTAAGCCAAATCCAGGAAAGAGACGGGCTTGCTCAATTTTTTCACCCCGGCAGATACACGAATAACAACCCTCACAACATGGTTGAATGGTATGCAGATAAGTATTTAAAATTCGATTGCCTGGTTGGAATGGAAGTATATAATGGGAGAGATATTTACCCTAGAGATAGAGAGTTATGGGATAATGTTTTAATGCAGACGCTGCCGGAAAAAGTGATATGGGCTTTCGCTAACGACGATACTCATGTGAGCTCCATTTATATTGACTTCCTTTTCAGCTGGAACATGTTTATCTTAGAAGAACTTAGCCTGGAAGATGTAAAGGAAGCGTACGCTAATGGCATTTTCTTTGCGTGCAATAGAAATACTTCTATGGCCCCTGACCCACCTGTAATAAATAGAATTATACTGGAAAATGACAGCCTTACGATCGACGGAAGTGGATATGACTCGATAGATTGGATAGCTGATGGAAACAATATTGGAATAGGCGAGACCATCGAACTAAAAGATATTAAAAAAAATAACATGTATGTCCGGGGGAAACTCACAAAACATGACGGGCTTTCCCGATCCAGAACATTAACTCAGCCCTTTACGTTTGTAGAAGTTGAAACTGAC
The DNA here is from genome assembly GCA_007129055.1 of Syntrophomonadaceae bacterium. Lineage (GTDB taxonomy): Bacteria > Bacillota > Dethiobacteria > DTU022 > DTU022 > SLQM01. The sequence continues at coordinate 4,014 of SKWE01000030.1, read as the reverse complement.
ATCATAAAGAAGGTATATCTTAACGGCAATATAATAGCTGAAGAAAGTTTAGAGGCAAAAGAGATTAAAGCGGATGATGAATTATTAGTAACTATTACATGCGCAGACACTGGCGCTTCCAAACATTACAAACTAAAAACTATAAATATTCCAGGGCCAGAATTACTGCCAGGTGACGTTAACGGTGACGGTACTATTGATGTATTTGATGTAACACTGGCTATGCGTCAGGCCCTGGAGTTGATAGAACTAGACCCTGAACAAAAAATTGCAGCTGATGTAAATAACGATGGTGTGATTGATGTTAGTGATGTGGTATTGATAATGCGCTATGCATTGGGATTAATCGATTCGTTCTTATAGATTCATCTGAAAGCCTGTTATGTGTAAGAAATCTATACTGCCTGGTCAGTATAGAACTTTTTCCAGGCAAAGACCGTGAGCGGGTGCTGTAGGACCTACTGCAGCGGGGTTGTTGCCGGACAGCGCCTTTTCTATCTCAACCAGGCTAAGCTTTCCTTCAGCAGCACGAATCAGGGTGCCCATAATCAGGCGCACCATGCGGTAAAGAAAGCCGTCCCCTTCAAAATAAACTATTAGTTTCTCTTCTTCCTGCAGGTTGATTATTTCAACCCTCTTTAACCTTCTAACCGTATCAGAAACACCACTTCCACTTGCCTGAAATGCTTTAAAATCATGCTCGCCCATAAACAATTTTGCTGCCCGGCCCATCATAGCTATGTCCATCTGATCAGGCATATGCAGGCTGTATAGCCTATCCATTACCCGGGGATGAGACGCCCGGTCCAGGGTATAGCTATATATTTTACCCCTGCAAGCAAAGCGGGCATGAAAATCAATGCTAACTTCTTCTGCCCCTGTAACTACGATGTCCGGCGGAAGCAGGGTATTTAGGGCTTTAGGCAAGCTAACAGGCTCTATCGTAAAAGGCGCATTAAAACTTGCTGCCTGCCCAAGGGCATGCACACCAGAATCGGTCCGCCCTGCCCCGGCAATCCGCACCGGCTCTTTATAGATTACGCCCAGCGCTTTCTCCAGCTCTTCCTGCACTGTGGGAGCATTTTCCTGGATCTGAAACCCGCTGTAATTAGTACCATCGTAACTAACCCAAATTAAAGTATTTAACACGACCCGCTCCTTCATTATATATTTAAAACCAAAGCTGCGGCCAGGGTTGCGGCAACAAAAACGAGCACGGCCCAGTCTCTTGGCGCAATAATATCTTCGTGCAGGCGGGTGCGCCTGGCCCCCAACCGGAACCCTCTCGCTTCCATGGCCAGGGCCAACTCATCAGCCCTCCTGAAAGCGCTGATGAACAGGGGAACAATCAGGGGAACAAGACTTTTTGCCTTGCGAAATATGGAGCCGCTTTCAAAGTCTGCACCTCTTGACAACTGGGCCCGCATCAACCGCTGGCTTTCTTCCATCAGGGTGGGAATAAAGCGCAGGGCAATGGACATAATCATGGCCACCTCATCAGTGGGAAGCCCAATGTACTTTAAGGGTTTCAGGAAATACCCCATGCCATGGGTAAGGGACAAAGGGGTTGTTGTCAGGGTCAGCAGCAGTGAATATAAAACCAGGGCTACCAGGCGGGTTACAACAAAAAGCCCTTCCCTGACACCATCTGATTCTACAGTAATAAATCCGATCCGTAACAGCACTACCCCGCCCCTGGTAAAGAAAAAATATATAACCAGGGCAAAAAGGGCAATATATAGTATGGGCCTAATCCCCCTCAGGAAATAGCTGAACGGAACCCCTGATGAAGCAAGAAGCAGAACGGCAAATAGTAATAGAAAGATAAGGGCATAAAACGTTTGCACAATAAACATTACGGCCAGCATCATCAAAAGGGCCAGTATTTTAACGCGTGGATTTAACTGGTGAATCAAGCTTTCACCGGGCATGTACTGCCCGAGTGTAATACTGCGGCTCATTTTTCTAACCGCCTTTTCAGAGAATTAATTTCTGCTCTCGCCTGTTCCAGGGAATAAATATCAGTCCTGGCAGGCAGCCCGGCAGCTGCAAGGCAGTGCATCACTTCCGTTACTTCCGGTAAAGAGAGTCCCAGTTTATTAAACTCCTGCCGCCTGGCAAATATATCATGGGCAGGACCCGACATAATCACTTTCCCCCGGTTAAGGACCAGCACTGAATCTGCGAGGTCGGCAACTTCATCCATGTGGTGAGTACAGACAAGCACCGTCAGTCCTGCCTGCTGGTTTAGAGATTTCAGCAGGGCAAACAGATGCAGTCGTCCACCGGGATCAAGACCTGCAGTCGGTTCATCAAGAATTAATACTTCCGGCTGCAGGGACAATACGGCTGCCAGCGCTACCAGGCGTTTTTGTCCTGAACTAAGCTGGAAAGGGTGTCGATCATGAACTACTTCCCACTCAAGCCCTACTCTTTCAAGAGCTAATTTAACATTTTGCTCAACTTTAACTTCGTCAAGGCCAAGGTTTCGGGGGGCAAAAGCTACTTCATCATAAACGGTTTCAGAAAAAAAGTGTTCCTCAGCCATTTGAAAAACAAGCCCGATCCTTTTTCTGAGTGCCAGCAGATCAACGCTATCCGAACCCAGTTCTCGGTCTTCAAAAATAACCTTTCCGCCAGAAGGTTTTAGCAACCCGTTAAGGTGCTGGATTAAGGTTGATTTTCCTGAGCCGGAAGGGCCGATTAACAAAGCAAAATCTCCCCTGTCGAGGCTGAATGAAACTTCTTCTAAAGCCTTTGTGGCATAGGGAGTTCCCGGCATGTAAATATGGCTTAATTTTTCAGTTCCGATGAACATAAACTCTGGACCAGCTCCTGGCAGTTTAATATTTCCTGCGGTATGGAAAAACCGTCTGTGCGAAGCAGGGCGGCAAGTTCAGATGACGCAGTGCCCTGTAATCCAAGCTGATGAAGGAGCTGCAGGTTATTCAAAACCAGTGCCGGCGGACCCTGTTCGATTAAACGGCCCTGGTGAAGAATAACTACCCGATCAGCACGGGCTGCTTCTTCGGGGAAGTGGGTTACATGTACTACGGCCAGGCCCTGTTCCCTGTTTAACCGCCTGACAGCTCCCAGCACATCCTGCCTGCTTTTTGAATCCAACATGGCTGTCGGTTCGTCCATCAGGATGCAGCTGGGCTGCATAGCCAGAATGCCGGCTATTGCTACCCTGCCTTTTTCTCCACCAGACAATAAGTGCGGGGGATGCTTTAATAAATGCTCTAACCCTAACTCCCCGGCAACCCGGTTAACCCTCTTTCGAATTTCCGGGGATGGCAGTTCAAGATTCTCGAGTCCAAAAGCAATATCTTCCTCAACGGTTGTGGCAACCAGCTGGTTGTCAGGGTTTTGGAAGATCATTCCGCAGTTGCGCCGGATTTCTGTTTGGCTTTCTTCTTCAGTTGTAGAAATGCCCTCAACCAGCACCTCGCCATCGGTAGGAGCTAAAAGGGCATTAAAAAGTTTCAGTAATGTAGTTTTACCGGAACCGTTTGGTCCGATCAGGGAAACATACTCGCCCCTTTTTACAGACAGGTTTATTCCGTAAACAGCAGGTGAAGAGATATTCTCTTCACCTGGATAATGATAGGCCAGTTTCCTGGTTTCAATAGCTATTTCAGGGCGGTTCTTCATTTACCAGTTATTCAGAAACAAGCTCCAAAATTACCATTGGAGCGCCGTCTCCCCGACGGGACCCTATATTGATCACCCGGGTATACCCGCCTTCACGGCCTTCCATCTTCGGGCCAATTTTTTCAAAAAGGCTGGTAACCACATCTTCATCCAGCAAATAGGCCAGGACCTGCCTGCGGGAATGCAAATCACCCTTTTTAGCCAGTGTGATCATTTTTTCTGCCAGTGGGCGAATTGCCGATGCCCTGGCTGATGTAGTTTCTATTCTCCCTGTCCGTAAAAACGATGTAACCAGGCCGCGCAACAGGGCTCGCCTGGGGCCGCTTTTCCGACTTAACTTCTGATATGGCATACTAAACT
>SKWE01000023.1 GCA_007129055.1 Syntrophomonadaceae bacterium | reverse complement strand
AAGGGCCCGATAAAAAGCAATACCACTAGAACACCAACCAGGTTAAAAAGTACATGGGCCAGGGCAGTGCGTCTTGCTGACAGATTCGCGCCGATGGCTGCCAATACAGCGGTTATACTGGTTCCTAAATTTGTTCCTAAAACAAGAGGAACTGCCGAATTAAGTGGAATGAGGTTTTGGATGGTCAAAGCAATTATTACACCTGTTGCAGCGCTGCTGCTCTGTATCAAGGCAGTGAAAATTGCTCCACACAGAACACCTAATACAGGATAGACACTGAACCTGATCAAAAGGCTGTGGAATGTATCAAGTTCCCTGAGCGGACTTAATCCTGACGACATCGTGGACAAACCGAGAAAAAGGAAACCAAAACCAAGGATTGCCTGTCCAAAGTAGCGCTGTGATTTACGCCGTCCAAAAAAGTTAAACAAAGCCCCAAGCCCGATAGCAGGGTATGAGATAATACCGATATTAAAAGATATCACCTGTGCAGTTATTGTAGTCCCTATGTTGGAACCTATGATAACACTTATTGCCTGGATGAGGCTCATCATTCCGGCATTCGCAAAGCCCACTACCATAACTGAAACGGTACTGCTGCTTTGAACCAGCAAGGTAATTAGTATACCGGTTAAAACACCCAGGGCAGGCTTCTTTGTCAAAGCCTCAAGTATTTTTCTGAACCTGTCGCCCGCTGCTTTCTGCAGCCCTGAGGCCATAATTTGCATGCCAAACAAGAACATGCCCAATCCACCAATTGCTGAAAAAAATATCTCCCAATGCAAGCTTCGCACCTCCATTCATATTCCATATTACGGGGATTTAATGCAAGAAATTAATCTAAACCTGCCTTTTGGATAGAATGAAACAGGGTAAATGTTTTACTTAACCAGGTAGTAAGATATACAATCATTTTCTGTATCATCGAGCACCTTAACAAGTTTAAACCCCAGATGTTCATAAATCTTCCTGTTACTGTCTGTATTTGTCATAACGAGCACGGACCTTCCCTGTTCTTGAAGTTCCTTAAGAACTGGCTTTAATAATCTGCTCAACCTACCCTGCCCTTGATTAGCAGGGTTAACACCTACAATGTATAATTCAGACGCATTGGCAGGCAAGTTTAAGCTTAGCTTGGTATCTAATACATTTCTAAGCGCCTTAAAAAGCATGACACACTCTGATATTCTCATGCTAAACATTAATTTTAAGGTGCTTAAACGAATGTATTTAATATAAGCGAAGTCTGATTCGGCAACTACTTCATGCTTCCATATAGCTACTTCCTGAAAATCGCCGCCTAATGTATAAACTGAACCTTTTCTAAAAGCCTTCCTGAGCTCAACTTTGAACATTTCCTGAAGGGCTATTCTTCTTCTGTTCGCGTCCCTTATATACTGCCCGGGCAACGGGTAATCCATAAAAGCTTCTGTAATTACACTTGCCGCTTTTTCAATCTCCCTGGGGTCCAAAATTGCAACCTTATCACTCACAACCAGAAGTCTTTCCAGGGTGTAATCTTTTTCCCTGGTGGGTGGAACAACCCTTAAATCGACTCTCTTGGTCTCACACTGACCAGGGATGCTTTCTACTTCAGCAACTGCGCCACCTGTAGCTAATAATTGATTTACCGTTCTGCTGTTATAATCTAAACTATTCATCTTTGTACAATCCTCCTGTTCTTAATATAAGTAATTAAAATTATCTTCAAGACCATCAATATTTCCACTCATATAATAAATAAGATTTATCTAATTTGGACCTTTCGAAAGTAAGGGTTTTTCATACAAAAAAAACCCTTACTTTCTCAGCAGCAAGAAGGGTATTGCATGATAAAGATAGAAAAGAAATTCATTTAATAATATTCTAAGTAAAAGAGGCTTTTAATGTTCGATCCATCAACCAGACTATACCTGGTGATAACCGTTGTCTTGTTTGTATTTATCATGATCGTTTACAGCATAGTTGTATCATTAAGGATAAAAACATATGACGACTACAATGTTGCCGGGAGAAATGTATCAACTATCCCTTTAATCCTGACCATGATGGGAACTGCTATTGGTGGTTCAACCATACTGGGTTTTACTGCTAGCGGTTACCTGCTTGGACTGGGAAGATCATGGGAAATCCTTCCGGCATATATTATTGTTGTTTTCATGATCCTTTTCATGCTTAAGCCCATTCGGAACATTGGAACACGCTACAGCATGGTTACAATACCCGACTACGCTGCACTGCGCTATGGTGAAAAAGCGAGGTTTCCTTCAGCACTGGCAGTTTTATTTGCCTACTGCGCTATCACAGGCATGCAGTATACTGCTATTGCAACATTTCTCTTCATTATTTCAGGGCTAAGTATCACTACCGGAATTATTATTGCCTGGTTGATCCTGACCATGAAAACTTACCTTGGAGGTTTACAAGCGGTAATTAAGGCAGATACAATACAGGGCAGCATACAAAACCTGGGGATTATTATCTTGTTTGTTGTGCTGTTCTTCCTGGTTGGAGGTTACAGAGGAGCATCTGACCTGGCACTTGCTGCCGGCAATCCTGAACTGACGGATATTTTCAATATGCCGGTAAGAGACTTATTCATCTTTATATCTACCCTGGGTGGTTACCAGTTGATTCGTCAGGATACCTGGCAAAGAATATGGGCTGCCGGGGACATGAAAATTGCAACGAACGGATTCTGGATATCAACAGTATGTGGATTTATAATAACTGCCGCAATTTTTTCCATTGGAACTTTCGGCAGACTAATCGGCGTAACTGTTGATGACCCTGCTCTTGCATTCTATGCTATCAGCAGTTCCGTTCTTCCAACATACGGGCTGGTTATTGTTATAACGGCCCTGATGGCTACCATCATTTCTTGCGCAGATTCTAACCTGGTGGCCGGATCTTCTTCCGTCGTTAATGATATTATCAAGCCAATTATGAAGATAAAAGATAACCAAACCCTGATTCAAAGCAGTCGTTATGCTGTTCTAATAACATCTATAGCGAGTATGCTGCTGGCCATATATATTCCCCGCCTGATAGAACTCTGGGTAACCGGTACGGCCATGCTGACTTCTGGATTGCTGATCCCCGTCCTGGCTGCCCTGTTTTGGAAAAAGGCAACTGGCGCAGGGGGTATTGCCGCAATATGGGGCGGACTGATAACTGCGGTTTTATGGCAAATCGCCGGGCATCCATTCGATCTTCATCCGGTTTACATAGGATTACCTGTTTCTTTAATCCTGATAGTTGCTGTTTCCGTGAAAACGGCCCCTACTGCACCGGAGATAGTGGAATCGCTGCTATACCAGGGCAATAATTACTAGCTGCCAGCTTTTTGAAACCATAATAAAAGGTACACTGCCATAAAAAGCAGTATTGATAATGAGATTAAAGCGGTTAAAAATGCGGTCATCACTAGTAGCTCCATTAAATGCACCCCCCCTATCAATCTTCCAGGATAAATATATCTATTTATTTTATTTTACTGACCTGCCAGAGGTGTGGGTTTTTATTTCCCGGATAAAACCTAACTTTAGTCAGGGTAAAAAGGAATTTAAGTAAAAAAAGAGAATTGTAAACAGGTGTTAAAGTTGCCAATCCAATGCACTGGAGCTGTTTTCATGGTAGGCGATATCCTTAAAATTAAAAACTATATCCCACCACTGGTTTCCAATACATTTCATAGGCCGCGACTTACTGAACGCCTGGATTCTTTTTTAACTGCAAATGAAGGATTTGCAAGGCAGTTGACTTTACTTTCGGCACCGGCAGGTTATGGTAAAACTACAGTTGTGCGAGGATGGTTGAAAGGAAAGGAGAGCAACACAGCCTGGCTTTCAATTGATGAAGAAGACAATGAGCCAGAGCGTTTCTGGACTTATCTCTTGTCTGCCCTACAAAACCTAAACGTACAAAACATTGACGGCGATTTAGGGCAAGGACCACTGGAAATGTTGAGTTCTGGCAGTATGTTATCTGACACGGGAAGCTCGATAAACCAAATACTTACTCCGCTGCTTAATGATCTATTCTCAATCGAAAATCTATCTTACCTGGTGCTGGATGATTACCACCTGATTAATGAACCTGAAATACATAAAAATCTTGCCTTTTTTATTGAAAATCTACCGCCAACCTTGCACCTTATTGTTACCACTCGCTCTGACCCACCATGGCCCCTGCATAGCTGGCGGGCCAAGGGTAAAATGGCGGAAATCCGGATGGCAGATTTAAAGTTTACAGAAGATGAAACAGCCAAATACCTTGAAAATATTAGCAGCCCCAGGCTTAATGAATTTCAATTGAATACGCTGTATAAAAAAACTGATGGCTGGATAACAGGCTTACAATTAGCTGCTTTTTCGTTATCATCAAGCCAGGATATTGATCAGTTTATTGATACTTTCGCCGGCAGCCATCGGCATGTTCTACTTTTCCTGAGCGAAGAAGTTTATAACCGCCAAACCGAAGAAGTAAAAGAATTCCTATCAAAAACTGCAGTCCTCAATCGTTTCTCAGCTTCATTATGTAATGCCGTAATGGATAGATCGGACAGCATGGATATTATCGACTCCCTGGAAAAAGAAAATCTGTTTTTAATTTCCCTCGATGAAGAAGGAACCTGGTTCAGGTATCACCCCCTGTTTTCTGATTTACTTCTTCGTAATTTAAAATTAAACTATCCTGATAGCGTCAACCTGCTGTATGAGAAAGCTGGGAAATGGTTCCTTGAAGCCGGTGAAGCTGGTGAAGCTGTCCGTCATACCCTTACTGCAAAAAACTTTGCGGAAACATGCCAGATATTACACGAATACTACAATAAAATATTATTGGAAGAAGGCCCGATTCTTTTAAGCCGCTGCCTTTCAGATATTCCCATGGAAATTTTAAACAAGTTTCCTCGCCTCGTTGCTCATATGGCTTTATTTAAATTAATCCAAAAAGGCAAGGAAGAAGCCCTGCCCTATCTTAGCAGCGCAGAGGATTTATATTATGAAAAGAAAACAGATCAAAAAGATTATTTGGGAATTCTTAGCGCGGTAAAAGCGTACTTCCACATCTTTACTTATAATTTCTCTGAGGCAAAAAAAGAAGCACAAAAAGCAATGGACCTTTTACCTGAAAACAATCTCTATTGGAGAATGAATGTTGGAATCTACCTGGGCGATGCAGCGCTATTTTCAGGCGACCCAAAATCTGCCTACCCCTATTACCTCGATGCGCACCGCAGCATTCAAAAGTCTGGTAACAAACTTCTGGTAATGACCTCAAACTTTAAGGTTGCCACCAGCTTATACTACCGGGGTAAATTAGATGAGGCAGAAAACCTTCTACGCAGCACATTAAAAGATGCAAGGCTGAAAGGTTTATCGAATATTCCAAGGATAGGGCTGCTGTGGACATTACTTGGTGAAGTGCTAAGAGAAAAAGGAGCGCTGGATGAAGCCGAGCGCTGCATCGAAAGAGGTTTACTCTACAGCGAACCGGAAAAACCCTGCCTGGGGTGGAATTATATTTTTAAGATTGCCCTTTCATTTTCTCAGCAAAAGTATGACCAAGCTCTCGAATCGGTTTATGATGCTGAATTTTTAAACCACGAAGTGCAGCTTCCCATTTTTGTTACATCAGCAATTGAGAGATGGAAGGCCAGAATCTTTGCTGAAAAAGGCGATATTGTAGAAGCGATCAATATTCTTGATTCATCAGGTGTCAATAAAGAGTCAACAGCAAAAGGCGGTTACGAATGGCGGCACCTGGTACTGGCCCGCATTTTGTTAATGCAGGAAAATCCGGATTTAGAAGCTGCAGGCCGCATAATAGAAGATGTCGAAAAACTGGCAACGCAGGGAGAATATATCAAGTTACTCCTTGAAGCCCTGATTGTTAAAACCTTATATGCCGAATTAACCGGAGATGTTAAAAAGGTTGACGAGCTTATGCTTTCCACCCTGTCAAAAGGGAAAAAGCATGGTTTTTACCAGATATTCTGCGATAGCAGAAAAGGTATTGAGCCAATTTTAAGAAGACTCCTAAAGCGAAACACCGTTTTGAAAAGCCAGGATTATGATGATCTTCAGGGTTTTATTGAAACAATCCTTTCAGACTCCCTGGTTGACCCTGGGACTTCGAAAGATGTCATGGAGGCTCCACCTGACAATCCAGTGGTTACTAAAGAGACGAGTTATGACCTGGTTGAAGATCTTACTGCCAGAGAACTGGAAGTACTTAGCCTGATTAATGAAGGTTTATCAAATGAAGCAATAGCGAATCAGCTGTTTTTGTCTCTCGGAACTATCAAGTGGCATACAACTAATATCTATGGCAAACTAGGGGTGAGAAGAAGAACCGAAGCTGTTGCCCAGGCCAGGAAATTAAATATAATTAGCTAATTCTTTACTGCTTACAAAATGTCATCGTGGGAAGCTGTTTATTAAACCAAGACTCCTGCGCATGATCAGGGTTACATCAATTACATTGATCTCCCCGTCGCCATTTACATCTGCATATTGCTGCATCTCTTCTTTTAAAGTTGATAACCTTAAAACATGCCGCATAGCCAGGACCACATCGTGGATATCTATATACCCGTCGCCATTTAAATCACCATAAGTATAGCTACCCGGACCACCTGGATCGGCTGGAACCCCACTGCCTGATGGTATGGCATAACTGCTTAGGTTGTTTGCCTGGCTGACAGTTTTAATGTAGTAATCGTAACTGCCCAGGCTGGCACCGCTGTCTATATATTCTTCACGTCCCGTTATGTATTTTAATAAATGATCGTAATTGTTAAAATTTACTGCAGCATCTTTCGGCACCCGGTAAAGCATGTAACCCCTTGCCCCTGTTACAGGGCTCCATTTCAAAGTTACTCCTGCATTATCATTTCTCGCGGTAAAGATAGCCGGTTTCTGTAAAACCAGATCCGGGTAACGCTGCAGGGCCGGACCCGGTACTTTTTTCCTCCAGTAATCATTCAGAGTATTTATACCTCTACTTACCGCCAGGTTTGAGCTGCTTTTAAAGGCGCTGTAATTATAGAAACTGCTGCCTTTTACCTGGTTATACTTACTAAGGTAACGCATCTGGTTTTCAACTTCATCAGGATTAGCGCCCCAGCCTGCCCCGCCAGTAGTAGCATAGTACAGGGCATGCGATGCATAGAGGTTGGTCTTAATACCTGGCCGGTCAATTACCTTTACCCACCAGTCAGCCAGGTCGGCATAGGGTGCGGTGGCATGTTCCAGGCCCCAGTAGGTTTGAGGCAAAATATAATCCAGCCAACCTGATTCAATCCACAGCTTACTGTCAGCATATAGATAAGACTGGTAATGCTGCTGGCCATCAGTGTTAGAACCACTGGCTACAGTTCCTGTTCCGTTTTTCCAAATGCCTGTCGGGCTT
>SKWE01000272.1 GCA_007129055.1 Syntrophomonadaceae bacterium | reverse complement strand
GCCGGTCTGAAAAAAGAGGGTTTCAAGCTATTTATAGTTTCCAACAACAGCAAAGATCGCGGCGCCAAGCTGGCCACCGATCTCGATATTCCGGCTATCTGGTATGCCATTAAGCCCAGCAGAAAAGCTTTTCGCAAGGCTATCAAAACAATGGATCTTGCACCGCAGGAAGTTGCCGTAGTGGGGGATCAAATCTTTACCGATGTTTTGGGAGGTAACCGTTTAGGTTTGCATACAATACTTGTTACACCCATCTCAGAAAAAGAATTCTTCTGGACTAAGCTTACCCGCATGTTCGAACGCATGGTGGTCAGCCGCCTGCAGAAGACAAAGCGTTAGCCTTGCATCAATAAATTATGGAATAATCGGCTCCGGGGGAATAGCTTCTCTTTGCAAAAGAGGTAAAATGAGCCAAAAGTTGAAAAATTGCAGGTAAAAGGAAAATTTATTACACGATTAGCAGGAAATAACAAATAGACCTCGAATATGGTAATGCTAAACAAATTTTACAAGGGATTTTTTCCCTTAAAAAAAGAAATTAGCAGTAATTTTCACATATATTAGAAAAAATCACTTGTCAATACTACAAAATGTGGTAAAATATATAATTACAAGAACTTTCATCACGAAGCCTGACGATTAATAGCAAATCTTCCGAAAGGAAGAGACGCAAAACCATGGATCTGCAGCCCCTAATAATGGGTATGATTGCCAGGTTGCCGAATCAGGGCTTTTTGGATTGAAGGGTGATAATCTAAACGGTTTACAATATATATAGAGAAGCCAACTTAATTCGAGAGGTGTCGTAATATGCGCAATAAAGAGCCTGAACGAGAGTTGGAACGGGAATCATTTAAAAAGGGAGAAAATATCTTAGAGAAACTGCAAGAACTCGCCAGGAACCGCATGTTCCTGATCGTAGCCGGGGCAATACTTGCTATTGCACTGGTTGGTGGTATCTCCAGTATATTAATCCTCAGGTCCAATTCTACTGCAGTTGATAGTGAAAATGATGGTGTCGCTGCCGGAATAAGCGGAGCAGATTCAGATATTCCGGAAACCGCCCAGGTCCTTCCCCAGAATGTGCGTGCCAGTGAAGATGCAGAAAATGACAGCTGGGCTGCTTTCCAGCCCTTTGTTGATCCATTTTCAGATCCCATGAAGCTAACCGGGGTTGTCTTTGGCGGTCGCGGTGGAGCGATGGCGATAATTGAATCCAGCGGTACTTCATACATAGTTTCCGAGGGAGACTATGTTGACGATTTGTGGGCTGTACGCAGTATATTACGTAATTCTGTTATTCTGCGCGCCCATAACCAGGAAGTCAGCCTCTATTTTGACCAACCCCCTGAAACGAGGACACTCGAACCCCTCTGGGATGAAGAAGAGGATGACTCAGAGGAGGGCGCTTAAATGAGAAGAAGAGGCAGGAACAAATTCGCAATAGGTCGCCACTGGCTTTTTGGCACAATCGGCTTACTGGCATTTGTGCTTGTTACAGTTAACTGCACACTCGATGAAACAGTTAAGGAAGAATACCTTGCGGCTAATACTTTAGCCGGCGAAGAGGCCGAAGGCTCTGCTGCAGTTGAAGGCGAACTGGCTTTTTCCGCGACAGAAAACGACACTTCAGTTAAAGATGATACAGTTATTCTCTCTGATGAGCTCTGGGCGGATATAGGAGAATCTATAACCACACCACGCACTGTACCAAGTGCTTCTGACAGGATATCTCTTGATGTGCGCGATGCAAACCTGCTTGATGTGCTATCAATGCTTGCCTACAAGCTCGATATGAATATCATTTATCTCGAAGGACTGGACAGAACTATAACCATCAAAACTGAAATCCTTTCGCCCCTCACCACCTTCCAGATAGTACTCCAGAAAGAAGGCCTGGACTACCTGGTAATTGGGCGTAACTACATAGTTGGTGAAAGAGGGCGCCTATATGACGATTTCACCAACCGCATGTTTTTAACCAGGTTTGACCTTCATTATGTATCAGCAAACGCCATGGAAGGCTATATTAACGAACTGGGCATGCCCCTGCAAAGCCTTGCTGTTGATTCAAACCAGCGGGCGCTTTGGATGCAGGGCACACCGATGACTCTCGGTAAAGCCAGGGAGTTAATCAATACCCTGGATGTCAGGGAAAACGCTGCATTTGGCGAAGGCGGTTCGCGTAAAATCCGGATGCCCGTAGCCACGGCTTCCGGCAGGAACGCAGAGCAGGAGCTTAATGCCCTGATCGAACTTTTAAGCATCCTGCTTGACGGTTTCAGGGACGGTCGAACAGATATTGGCTGGGTCACCTGGGATCACCCGGATCCAAGCCTGCCAATTCCGCAGATCTATATCGACTGGGATAACCCGGTCATCAAACCCTATGATATCAAGATGAAAGTAACGCGCGACTTCGCCTTTGGACTGGATGATGAAGTGCGCTACCTGATTGCAGAAGGTAATCCCGATAACATTGAACTGGTCCGGCAGATGATTTCCACCATAGCTGGAACACCGGCATCGCCTTTATCTTTCGGTCAACCGGAAGAAGAAGAAAATGACAACAATAATGATAACAACAACAATAACAATACTGAAAACAATGCGGTTGGTGGAACAAGCAGCCAGCAGTGGACACCCACTACTACCCAGCCGGTAGCCGTCAGGTCGCATATTGTAACCGTTAAGGCAACTCCTGCGGAGGGCGGTTCTGTCAGCGGCGGTGGTAGTATCAATGAAGGTTCCAGTGCTACAGTTACCGCTGCACCGGCACAAGGTTATGAATTTGTGCGCTGGATGGAAGGTGGGGCAGAACTTTCTAAATCAAGGTCCTACAGCTTCCCGGTTTACCTTGATCGAAACCTGGAAGCGATATTTGTCAGCACGGCGCCTCCTGATGATGTAGATAGTGAAGAAGAAACCGAAAACGGTCAATAAAACCGGGAGCGGAGAAGATAAGCTATGACTCAAGGCAACTCATACCCGCTGACAATGGATCAACTCCTGACCATGGCGGTTGAAAAAAAAGCATCTGATGTTCATATCGTGCCGATGGAACCACCTATTTTCAGGATCAACCGCGATATGATCAAGCTGGATTATCCGGCGCTAACCCCGGATAATGTGAAGAGTTTACTGGTGCAGGTAATCAAACCTTACCAGGTTGAGATGCTGAAAAAAGATCTTGAACTTGATTTTTCACATGCCATTCATAACGTAGCCCGTTTCAGGGGTAATGCCATGTTTCAGAGGGGAACTGTTGCAGTTGCCTTACGTATTGTCCCCTTTGAGATACCCAGGTTTGATGATCTTGGGCTTCTTCCGGGAGTTAAGGATCTCTGTTTCCTGCCCCGCGGCCTGGTCCTGGTGACCGGCCCCACCGGCAGCGGCAAATCTACAACCCTGGCGGCCATGATCAATGTAATTAACGAAGAAAGAGATTTGAATATAGTTACCGTAGAAGACCCCATAGAATTTTTACACTCACACAAACGCGCTTCAGTTAAACAGCGCGAAGTGGGTATTGATACCCGTTCTTTCGCCAATGCCCTGCGCCACGTGTTGCGTCACGACCCGGATGTAATTTTAATCGGCGAGATGCGCGACCTGGACAGTATCGGTATAGCTCTGACAGCGGCTGAAACCGGCCACCTTGTCTTTTCTACCCTGCACACCCAGACAGCGCCGCTGACTATAAACAGGATCGTCGATGTTTTTGCTGAACACCAGAGGGATCAGATCAGGCAGCAGCTTACCGGTTCACTGCAGGCCGTTTTATCCCAGCAGCTTATACCTAACATTGCCGGTGATGGCAGGGTTATGGCCATGGAGTTTTTGAAAGTTAATACTGCCGTGCGAACCATGATTCGTGAAGCTAAAGAGCACCAGCTTTACTCGGTAATGCAGGCCAGTCATGCCTCCGGCATGCGCACCATGGATCAAACTCTTTCAGAACTATGCACAGCCGGAAAAATCAGCCGGGAAGAAGCGCTTGAAAAATGTATTGACCGGACCGAAATGGAAAGGTTGCTGCAGCGGCAGTCAATGAGCCTTAACAGGTAAATATAGAAAGAGGAATTGCTTATGGGTTCATACCAGTATGAAGCGGTTAATAAAACGGGAGAAACAGTTAAAGGCCGGTTGGAAGCCGACGGTCAGGACGGAGTTATCGAGCGCCTGCGCGGCATGGGCCTGATGGCTATGGATATCAAAGAGGTGAAGGAATCATCGCTCTTTGGCGGACTTAGTTTTGCATCAAAAGTTAAACTCGGAGACTTAAGTCTTTTCAGCCGCCAGCTTGCCTCAATGCTCAACGCCGGTATTCCTTTAACCCGGGCCCTTTTTACCCTTAGCAAGCAGGTTTCAAATGCAAATTTTGGGATTGCCATTATGGAAATAGCCCGCAACGTGGAAGGCGGTATGAGTTTCAGTGACTCGCTGAGAGCTTACCCGGCCATATTCTCAGATCTTTACGTTAATATGGTCAGCGCCGGTGAAGCGGGCGGAACGCTGGAGGCCACACTTTCCAGGCTATCGAACCAGCTTCAGAAAGACAAGGAACTGCGGGACAATATTAAATCTGCCATGTTCTACCCGGTTGCCGTGCTCGCTTTTGCGATTATCATCCTGTTCGGAATGCTATTTTTCCTGGTGCCAATCTTTGTCGGCTTTTTCCCCGCAGATGCTGTTTTGCCCCTGCCAACCAGGATAATTATTGCTGTTTCAGACCTGGTTACAGGTTACTGGTATATTTTTATACCGCTCTTTATACTTTTCATTTTTGCTATTCGCCAGTATGCCAAAAGCACAGTGGGTAAAAGGCAGCTTGATCGCATAAAGTTTAAAATACCGGTTTTTGGCCAGCTTATTCAGAAGTCGGTAGTAGCCAGTTTTTCCAGGACTTTTTCAACCATGATGGCTACCGGCGTGCCTGTTGTCCAGGCCCTTAAGGCATCCGGTGATGCGACTGGGAATACAATGGTAATCGACGCTACAGAAGTAGCTGGTGAAAAAATCCAGGAAGGCAGCAGCGTATCTGCGCCCTTGGAAGAGAGCGGAATCTTTCCGCCCATGGTAACCCACATGATTTCTGTCGGTGAAGAAACCGGGGATATTCCGGATATGATGGATAAAGTGGCAAGTTTCTTCGAAGAAGAAGTAGCCACCATGACCAAGGGGTTAACATCCCTGATTGAACCTTTAATGCTGATTATAATTGGTATCCTGGTCGGGGGTATGCTGATTGCCCTTTACCTGCCCATATTTACGGTTATTACCCAGATTTAAAAAGTTGGGAGTTGTCGCTTAATGGCAATAAGTGCTGCAAGCAGGTCTGTTGGGCTGGAAATTGATTCCGGCATAGTTAGGGCTGTTGAAGCAACCGGAAGCCCGGATGCTCCCCGGCTGATCAACATGGCCGGAGCTCCCCTGCAAGAAGGAGCAGTTGAAGAAGGCATAGTTATGGACCCGAAGGAAGTGGGGATAGCCTTAAGCAAACTCTGGTCCAGGGGGCCTATCAGAAGTCGATCTGTACTGCTTGGTATTTCAAACCAGAGTGTGCTGGTGCGCTATGCCACAATACCCAAGGTGCCACCCGACAAACTGGCCAATGTTATCAGGTTCCATGCCCAGGAGCATTTGCCTATTCCGCTTGAAAGCGTGGTTCTTGACCATATTGTAGTTGGCGAAACCATAATTGAAGATAACACGGTACTGGAAGTGCTGCTTGTGGCAGCCCGCCGCGATATGCTGCAGGGCTTTCTTGAGGCGTTAGCGATTGCCAAGCTTGAACCGGTCGATATTGATGTTTCAACCCTTACCCTGATGCGCGTCTTGCCTGATGCCGCCCTGAAACGTCCCATTGCCGTGGTAAACGTGGCTAACGGCTTAAGCAACATCTTAATTTCTGCCCAGGGCAGTCCGCGTATGGCCAGGCTGGTGTCGGTAAAGCTGAAAGATTTAGCCGATAATTTGGGCTGCGCCCTGAAGGATGTTGTGCAGGTAAGCGCTGAAAACATTCCAGGGCGCCAGGGTGTATACTCAGCCTGGACCGGCAATTTGATTAATGAAACCCGCTCTTCAATTAACTATTATCAAAACCAGGAAAATGCCCATGAGCTTGAAGCGATTATCATTAACGGCAGGGGCGCTCTTTTAAAGGGGATTGCCGGTGAAATGCAGCAGGCGCTCGGCCTTCCGGTACGCGTGGTTAACCCCTTTTCCGGATTTGTAAATGGTGAACAGAAAACCAGAGGATCAGGCATTAAAGCGGTAGAGTTTGCTATCAGCGCCGGCCTGGCCCGCAGAGGCCTGGAGGGATAACAGATGGAATATGTCAGCTTACTGCCGCCTGAAATAAGGGCGCAGCGCCTACAGAAAAAAAGACAGGCAGTATTTATCAGGATTGCGATCATTGTATTTATACTGGTGCTGATAATCTATGCTTTCCTGCTGGTCAGCTCAATCCTGACCCGCAGCAACCTTAACTCGCTGCGCGAAGAGCGCGAGATGATTGAAAGCCAGGCAGCGGCCCTTACGGAGTACGAAGTGCTCTTTAATGAAATGAATGCCGCCGAAGCAAGGTTAAACTCAGCCATGGGTACAGTGCCTGTCTGGTCAAATTTTTTGCTTGATCTCGGCTTAACCCTGCCCACCGGGGCCTGGTTGTCGGATCTGACTGTCAACTACAGTGGAGACAGCGGCAGTTTTAACCTGCGCGGTTGGTCCTATACACACAGCGGTGTTGCCGAAATGTTGGATAAAATCGAAACCATGGATCAGCTAAATGACATCCGGCTTCGCACTTCCTCAGAAACCACCTTTGACGGGCGCGATGCTGTTCAGTTTGTGGTTGATGCACAGTTACGCTCCGGGCCGCCTTATGTCGGCGATGCGGAGGAACCGCAGCAGGAAGAAGATGTGCAGGAAAATGATGAGGGAGAGGGGGACGATTAAATGGCTGCCCTAACTGAAAAATCTAAGAAATACCTGGTATACGTCCTGGCCGCCCTTGTTTTAATCTTAAGTGTGGTTTTAATCTATGTTCAATATACCGCTTTGAGCAACCTGAGGGTAGAAGTGGAAGAAGAAGAAATGCTTTTAAATGCTGCCCAGGCAAGGTTGAACCGCTTAATTGATCACCGCAACAATGCACCAGTATACGAGATGAGGTTGGAATATGCTACGCGTATGATTCCCCCTGAACCTGGCGAAGATGCCATGCTGCGCTATATCCAGCGCCTGACCAGTGATTATGACCTGCGGGCAGTGGATATACGCTTTGATAACCGCGTAGATCAGGAAACTTATACAACCATGCCTATAACTATGACCATTGAAGGCAGCTATCCTGATTTGCAGCGCATGCTCAGGCATCTGCGTGACGGAAGCAGGGCCGTCCGTGTTGATAGTATCAGCATCAGCAGGTCGGGCGCCGCCGATTCACAATTACGGGTATCCCTATCAGCCGCTACTTTTTACAATCCGGG
>SKWE01000047.1 GCA_007129055.1 Syntrophomonadaceae bacterium | reverse complement strand
CCTTTCCTTGAGCTGGTTTGTATGATATACAGAGATGGGTTGGTTCAAAATCTTTGCCGGAGCGGGGAGTCTATTATTACACCTGAAGAACAATCTTCATGGATTGAAAGCGTAAAACCGGCAGCTTTTGAAGAGGCCATATTTTTAATTAATGATGCTGTTTGTAAAATTAATGATACTAATGCCAACAGGCGACTGTTGTTGGAGAGGATGCTTATTTTGCTGCAAAGGAGGCTTACTAAATGCCCAGGGTCGTAGGAGTTCGTTTCAGACAGGCTGGTAAAACGTATTACTTCAAACCGACAATAAATAACCTTGAGCAGGGGACGCAGGTAATTGTTGAAACTGCAAGAGGACAGGAAATAGGAACAGTTGTGGTTACAGAAAAAGAAGTCTCGGAAGAAGAAATAGTTCAGCCCCTGAAAAAAGTGGTACGCATTGCAAATGAAAAGGATTGTCTAAAGGTTGAAGAGAACAGGGAAAAAGAATCTGCCGCATTTAAAAGATGCCAGGAAAAGATTAGTGAACACGGTCTTGATATGAAGCTTGTCAGTGTCGAGTATAATTTTGATCGAAACAAGATTATCTTTTTCTTTACTTCAGAAGAGCGGGTTGATTTCAGGGAACTGGTTAAAGATCTTGCATCTATCTTTAAAACCCGGATAGAGTTGAGACAGATTGGTGTAAGAGATGAAGCAAAAATTAAGGGCGGGATAGGCCCCTGCGGCAGGGCTTTCTGTTGTTCTACTTTTCTGGAAGATTTCGAGCCAGTTTCTATCCGTATGGCCAAGGGGCAAAACCTTTCCCTTAACCCGACTAAGATATCAGGAGTTTGCGGAAGATTAATGTGCTGCCTGCGTTTTGAAGCCGATGCGTATGAAAAAGCTGAAGAGGCCTTACCTGACACGGGTGCAAAAGTGGTTACTCCCGATGGCGAGGGCCGGGTTAAAGAAATTAATCGCAAAAAGAGAACGGCAACAGTTGTTTTAGAAGAGTCCGGCTACCTGAAGGATTTTCCATTAGAAGAAGTTGATTTAGCCTGACGGACAAAGATAATAGATAACAGCGGGGACACGGTAACACCGTGCCCCCTTTAGAATTGCTTATTATTTAATGCTTAACAGTTGATCAATCTTTAGCCAGTTTATCAATACACTCGCGACAGACAATACGGCTTCCAAAATGTTTCACGTCATCTGCGTTGCCACAAAACAGGCACGCTGGTTCATATTTTTTGAGGATGATTTTTTCTGCATCAACATAAATTTCAAGAGCGTCCTTCACATCAATACCCAGGGTTCGCCTTAATTCTATAGGGATAACCACTCTACCCAATTCATCTACTTTTCTAACAATTCCTGTTGACTTCAAGGCAGTTCCTCCTTTTCTTCAATATGGAGCAATGTTGGTCTGGATATTATACCAGTAATTTACATGGTAAGTCAAGAGTTTTTTTCCCTAATTACTCAAGTTTACAAAAATATTACATGAGAGCATCTTTTTTGCTATTTCACACTTCTTGACTATTGGATCTGCTCTGATATAATAACGACAGCTTTTATTAGGTTAAAGGAGGCCGTAAATTGGGGGAAAAGAAAACATTTTACATTACCACTCCTATTTACTATCCAAGCAATAAACTTCATGTGGGCAATTCCTACACAACGGTAGCTGCAGATGCTATGGCCCGTTTTAAAAGATTAACCGGTTACGATGTATGGTTTCTAACAGGAACGGATGAACATGGCCAGAAAATACAGCGCCAGTCTGAGGCTGCGGGAAAGAAACCGCTGGAGTTTGTAGATGAGATTGTTGCCTGGATAAAAGAGTTATGGGAAGAACTGGATATAGAATACGATGATTTTATCCGCACTACTGAGGAAAGGCACAAGGAAAAGGTTGCTAAAATATTTACCCATTTCCATGAGCAAGGGGATATATACAAGGGTAAGTATGAAGGTTGGTACTGCACTCCCTGTGAAGCTTATTGGACGGAGAGGCAGCTTGTTGACTGTAAATGTCCCGATTGTAACAGGGCAGTAGAGTTAATCGCCGAAGAGGCTTACTTTTTCAAGATGTCGAAATATGCTAAGCAGCTTGAAGAACATATTGAATCTAATCCCGATTTTATCCTACCGGTATCCCGGAAAAATGAAATGATTAATAATTTTATTAAACCGGGTCTTGAAGATCTTTGTGTTTCAAGAACCTCTTTTGACTGGGGGATTCCCGTTCCCTTCGATCCTGACCATGTAATCTATGTTTGGCTTGATGCTTTAAGCAATTATATAACTGCTCTCGGTTTTGGCGAAGAAGGTTCAAATTTTGAAACGTACTGGCCGGCCGATGTTCAGCTAATTGGAAAAGATATCCTTAGATTCCATACTATTTATTGGCCAATTTTCCTGATGGCCCTCGGTCAACCTCTTCCTAAAACGGTATTCGGGCACGGCTGGCTCATGCTGCAGGAAGGTAAAATGTCTAAATCGAAAGGAAATGCTGTTGATCCGCGTGTTCTTGCCAACCGTTACAGCTCTGATGCTTTGCGCTATTTTCTGCTGAGGGAAATACCCTTCGGCCAGGATGGTATTTTCAGCCTGGAAAACTTTATTACCCGCATCAACACCGACCTGGCCAATGATCTTGGCAACCTGGTCAGCAGGTCTCTGACCATGGCGGAAAGATATTTTGACGGGGTTTTACCCATGCCTTCAACCGAGGAGCAAGCAAGTGATACGGAACTGCGACAGTTAGCCCTCGAAACGCCTGCTATTGTTGAATCATTTATGAATGAATTGAAACTAAGCGATGCCTTATCTGAGCTGTGGAAACTTGTCAGGCGCAGTAACAAGTACATCGATGAGAACATGCCCTGGGAACTGGCAAAAGATCCCGGTAAGCAAATTCGACTGGGAACCGTTATTTATAATCTGATAGAAGCTATCCGTTTTATTTCCGTGCTGCTGCAGCCCTTTATGCCCCGCACTCCCGGGCTAATCTGGGAACAGCTTGGAATTAATAGTAACCGCGCCCTACAGGAATGGGCCAGTTTGCAGGAGTGGGGGAAAATGGAATCCGGTCACTTAGTAGCGCGCGGTGAAGATCTGTTTCCACGTTTAAACCTGCAGGCTGAGATCAGGGAAATGCAGGGGGATCAGCCGGCAGTTACTGAAGAAGTGGCAGAAACTGATGAAATGGAAGGGCTAATAACGCTTGATCAGTTTCAGCAGGTGGATCTGCGGGTTGCAGAAATAGTATCTGCCGAAAAGATACCGAAAGCAGATAAATTGTTAAAAATTGAAGTTAATATTGGTGAAGAGGAAAACCGCCAGGTTGTTGCCGGTATAGCTCAGCACTATGTGCCGGAAGAGCTGGTTGGGAAAAAGATAATTTTTGTCTGCAACCTGAAGCCGGTTAAACTGCGCGGTGTGCTGTCACAGGGGATGTTGCTTGCTGCTACTGCTGAAGATGGAACTTTGGCCCTGACAACCGTTGATCGCCATATTCCCCCGGGAAGCAGGGTAAGCTAATTTGACCGTTTTAATTGATACACATGCACATCTCGATTTTCCGCAATACAGTAAGGACCTGGAGCAGGTGCTTGAACGGGCTTATTCTAAAGGTGTAAGGGCAATTCTGAATGCCGGAACAGATGAGAAAAGCACCGAAAGATCGATCAGGTTAAGCGAAAAAAATCCGAAAATAAGCGCTTCTGCCGGCATACATCCACACGGAGCTGCCCGAACCGGAAGCGGTTGGATCCAGCGATTGGAAAAACTGGCCTTAAAAGAAACAGTTTTGGCGATTGGTGAAACTGGTCTGGATTTTTACCGTGATTTATCACCCAGGGACGTACAGGAAGATGTGTTCAGGGAGCAGATACGGCTGGCCCGCCGGGTTAATAAACCCCTGATTATCCATACCCGTGAAGCTCACCAAACCACACTGGAAATACTCAAAGAAGAAGCTCTCCCCTCTCCTGCCGGCGTGATGCACTGTTTTTCGGGCAACCGGGCAGAGGTTGAAGAATACCTCGAACTGGGTTTTTACATTTCATTTGCCGGGCCGCTCACATATCCGCGTTCTCATGATCTGAGAGAAGCTTTAAAAGGAGTCCCGTTGAACCGGCTACTGCTTGAAACAGATGCTCCATACCTTCCTCCACAGGCTTACCGCAGTAAACGTAATGAACCTGCATATATCAGGCTCACTTATGAACGGGTCTCGTTGGAACTGGATGTGAAATTTGAAGATCTGGCGGGACAGGTATACTTGAATGCTGTCCGCCTTTTCTCCGATCTGCTTGTTGATCGGGCTTAAAGCAGATAAAGCGCTTCCCCTGATTCAGGGAAGCGCTTTAAAAAGTTTTCTTATCTTCAATTAACAGTTATTCTTTGAACCTGTTAACCACATATTTCATTTAAAAGTTTAATTAATGTTAACCTAAAAGGCTTTGTAATTTCATTGCCAGCGACATATCGCCCTTTACTTTCAGTTTGCCTGCCATGAATGCTGAAGTGGCGTTAAGTTTACCGTCAAGCATGGCGTCAAAATCTTCAGCAGCCATAGTTATTGTAATGTTGGGGCTGTCATGCTCAGATTCTACAACAGTTGCTTTCCCATCATCTACTGTAACATGAAAAACTCCACCATTGTCTCCGGAAAGGTCAAACTGGTATACAGCGCTTACACCTTTCATCTTAGCTGGATCGGCTGCCTCAATCTTCTTATTCAGGTTATCCAGGATTCCTTTAAAGTCTGCCATTTATAAAACGCCTCCTTGAAAAGTTTATTATTCATGCCAAATGATCAAACGATGAAAATATAATTTTATTGTGCGGCCCCCTTTCCTGCTGAAATGCTTAAACAGGTGAATTATTACTATTGTAAAGTATATTATAAAGCATAACTGACTTTTTGTCATCATATTTTTGTGACAAATCAGGCTTTATTAATAATTTGACGGCCCCTGCCGGGTAGTTATAAAATTAGTTAGTGCTTCATGGGCATTTATTTTAATAGGATGGGCGTTGACCAATGGCAGATTTTCCGAATGTTACTTCTCCCCGCGAACTAATGCAGTTATTTGAGGAATATGGACTACAACCGCATAAAAGGTTGGGCCAAAATTTCTTAATTGATGCGAATATTGTCCGTAAAATAGTAGATGCACTTGAGGTTGAAGCTGGTGACCTGGTTTTTGAGATTGGCCCGGGGGCAGGAGCCTTGACAACTGAACTGGCAAAGTCAGGGGCACAACTGGTAGCAATAGAATTAGACCGGGGTTTATGTGGGCTGCTTGGTAATCTCTTTGAAAAATGGCCAAATGTGAAGCTTATAAATAAAGATGTTTTAAAGTTAAATTGGGGAAGCCTGTTTGCTGAATTTTGTAAAGATGGCCAAACTGTTAAGTTGGTCTCCAATTTGCCGTATGTTATTTCCGGGCCATTTGTTTATGCTATCCTGAAGAGTTCTTTTCCTTTTCAACGGGCAATTATTATGCTTCAAAAAGAAGTAGCCCGCCGCCTGGTAACCGCTCCCGGAGAAAGTGATTATGGCGCTCTATCTGTTCTTTGCCAGTATTATACCGATGGCGAGGTCCTTTTTAATGTTAGCAAAAATGTATTTTGGCCGCGCCCTGGAGTCAGTTCGGCAGTTTTGAAGTTGAAACCTGGCGAACGGTTGCTCGGAGTTGAAGAAGAAACGGTATTGTGGGATTTGGTTCAGGGTGCTTTTCAGCAAAGACGTAAAACGCTGTTGAATAATATGAACCGCATTTATCCATCATTAAAGAATAAACTGCCGGAGATTCTAGAAGAGGCAGCGATAAAAGAGCAGGCCAGGCCCGAAGATCTCTCATCCGGGCAATTTGCAATGCTGGCCCGAATCACATATAATTACCTTAAATAAAATGCCGGGAAGGTCGCAGGATAATGGTATTTACCAGCCCATCCAAAGGTCAGGTTTCTTTCCAGGAAATGTTTGAAGACCTCGTTAACTACACAAATGAATTCCCAGATGATTCGTATAAACTTATTATTGGCACAGACTCTCATTCCTTTTTAAACGAGTCTGTGGTTTTTGTAACGGCGGTCGTTGTTCACCGGTTAGGTAAAGGCGGCCGTTTCTATTACAACAAACAAAAAACCCGCTACATGGAAAGCCTGCGCCAGCGTATCTATTATGAAACATTCCTCAGTCTCGAAGTAGCTGCCAAAATTACTGAACAGATTGCCAGCAATGGAAGTTGCAGTCTAAACGTGGAAATTCACCTTGATGTGGGTGAAAAAGGTGAAACAAGGGATATTATTAAAGAAGTTGTGGGAATGGTTATCGGCAGCGGTTACCAGGCCTGCATTAAGCCGGATTCATTCGGGGCAACTACCGTGGCAGACCGTTTTACCAAATAAAGCTTTTAACAGCTTCAATTTGACCGGATTTAGCATCTTACGGAAGAGCAAACCTCCATTTAGGTCCAAATTCTTACTATTTCTTGACCTTGAGCCCTTTTTTGTGCTATAATAAGATTCAGAATAATTATAAGGTGGTTTTAAATGGTGGCTAAGGATGTCCTATTTGAAATCCGCAGGAAGCTCGAGTCTCACCTAGGTGAAAAGATTAAGTTAAGGGCCAACCGTGGCCGGCGCAAGACATATGAAAAAGAAGGAGTTTTGGAGAGCACCTATCCTTCTATTTTTATAGTCAGAGTAGATGAAAACAATTACTTCCAGCGTTTATCTTTCAGCTATGCAGATGTCTTGACAGAAACAGTAGAACTAAGCTTTGGCGAAGGTGAATTGCGGCGGACTGTAGGCCTTTAAGCCTGGCACCTGCAGATTTAAGACGGTAAATGAAGAGTAAAGTGTTGCATTAAAACCGGTTTAAAACACCGGTTTTTATTTTTTTTATACGCTACAAGGGCAGTTATATATAAGATAATGACTAATGCCACAGATGTGCCTTTTAACAGGCAGGATTAGGACTACTTTTGTAGAATAGCCTTTGCAGTCGGAATAATAAGCTTTACGGGAGGGTTTAGAGTGAAAGCGCTACTCGTTATTGATATGCTGGTTGACTTTATTGATAGTAAAGGAGCTCTTTATATTGGACCTGTTGCTGATAACCTTGTTCCGGCGGTGAAATCAAGGATTAATGAATACCGCTCAGCTGGAGATATGGTGATCTATATTTGCGACCGCCACCTCGAAGATGATTCTGAATTTGATATGTTCCCGCCTCACAGCCTGGGTGGTAGCGGAGGAGATCAAATCGTTAATCAGTTGAAACCTGGAGACGGGGAAAGAATTATATACAAAAGGCGTTTCAGTTCCTTTTTTGGAACAGATCTTGATTTAACCCTGAGGGAAAAAGGGATAACTGAGATTGAGCTGTCAGGATGTGTTACAAATATCTGTATTCTTTATACCGCCGCTGATGCAAGAATGCTTAATTACGATGTTTGCCTTTCAAAACAGGCTGTAGCCAGTTTTGATCAGGATGCCCACCGCTTTGCCCTGCAGGAAATGG
>SKWE01000231.1 GCA_007129055.1 Syntrophomonadaceae bacterium | reverse complement strand
GCCCTCTCGGTGATGCTCGAATGCGGAGAAGGCTACGTGGCCGTGGTGAACGAAGACGACCAGTACCAGGGGACCATTACCCTGGGCGACCTGCTTAACGTGGTTAAGGAGGATGACTAAATCTATGCTGAATGTGAGAAGAAATAATTTAATATATCCATTGTTATTAGTAGCTATAGGTTCTATCATCGTAATCTACACAGCCAATAATCCAACCGATTCATTAGTGGCCAGAATGCTTAATTACAGTAATATATTTAAAGCGCTTCGAGAGCATTTTATGCTCATGCTTGTTTCGATGATCGGTGCGATTATTGTCGGAGTATTATCCGGAATCGTGATATCCAGACCAAAGCTTTACTATTTGGGGCGAATTATAGAAAATATCGTTAATATAGGGCAGACAGTTCCTCCCCTGGCTATTTTGGCCCTGTTCTTTGTTGTAATGGGTATTGGTTTTAGAATGGCCGTTTTTGCCCTGTTTATATATTCGATTCTACCAATATTACGCAATACCTTTGCGGGAATCGTTAATGTTCAGTCCAGTATTATTGAAGCTGCCAAAGGCATGGGTATGAATCCTTTTCGCATATTGACACGAATAGAGCTACCGCTTGCTTTTCCGATAATTGTTGCCGGTATTCGTACAGCAGTTGTAATTAATGTAGGTACTGCTGCTATGGCTACTTTCATTGGGGGTGGTGGACTGGGTGACATTATAGTTGCAGGAATTTCACTGGGCCGGGATATGGTTATTTTTACCGGGGCCGCACTTGCTGCTTTAATAGCCATCCTGCTTGATAACATTGTTGGCCAAATTGAGAGGGGCTTAGTTAGGTGGTCCTGAATAATATAGTGCCTGGCTGGCTGTTTTTCTGCAATAAGTACATCTTAAAAAACAAGGGGGTAGATTTACGAATGACTGGTAAGCGAATACTTTTAGGGTTTTTAGTGCTGTTGCTTATGACCGGTATGTTATTTATTGTTGGGTGCGGACAGGATGAGGTTGTGGACGAACCAGTTGTCGATGATCCTGGTGAAGATACTGTAGATGAACCAATTGATACAGTTGTGGTCGTCGGTTCAAAGGAATTTACGGAACAGTTGATTCTTGGTCAGATTGCCTTACTTGCCTTGGGACATCATGGCATTCCGACTGTTGATGAAACCGGTTTGGGCGGTACCATGATGGTTAGACAGGCCATGGAAGCGGGAGACGTAGATTTATACTGGGAGTATACCGGAACGGCCCTGATTGCCATCCTTGGTTTTGATGAGGCAATTACTGATCCTGAAGAGTGTTATGCAGTGGTCAAAGAAACTGATTTAGAAAGAAATCAAGTGGTTTGGTTAGACTACACACCATTTAATAACACTTATACAATCATGATGCGAAAAGCCGATGCTGACGAGCTTGGCATAACAAGTATCAGTGATCTTGCTGCGGCAATTAATGAGGGAGTAGAAGCACCTTCGCCAGGCGAGTGGAATTTAGCCAGTGATCATGAATATACAATACGTGATGATGGTTATCCCGGTTTACAAGAACTATATGGTTTTGAATTTGATGAAGCATTCCCTATGGATGCTGGAATCGTCTATGATTCTTTGAAGGAAGGCGATGTCTCTGTGTCAATGGGTTTTGCCACTGACGGACGTATTGCTGCTTACGGGCTGGTAAACTTGGATGATGATCTGAATTTTCACCCTGTCTATAATTGTGCTCCTACATTACGCCAGGATACACTGGATGCCTTGCCTCAAATTGCAGACATTCTTAATCCGATAGCTCGTGCACTTGATGCCGATACAATGGCTACAATGAATATGAAGGTTGATATCGATGGATACCTGCCCGAAGAGGTTGCAGAAGAATGGCTCTTAGAGCAGGGTTTTATTGAGTAAAAATGTTTTGATGTTTTTCTTTGCTGATAAAGAGTAATGTTCAAGGGGAAACAGCCAGATTAATGAGGGGCAAGCATTTCTTATCAATGCTTGCCCCTAAAAATACGCATCTGTTTTTAATGATGATTAAATTGGTTAAGTGGTATAGTATATTAGGCTTGCCCTGAAGGCTAGATTCAATCACTTTTATTTTTAATGGCCAGCCTTTTGCCCTGGATAATAACTTCCGCCCCGTATTTTTTCCGTAATGTGTCCCGTGTTTTGGTTAGCTCTTTTTCCTTTTCTGCTTTAGGAGTGGATTCCAGAAGAGAGCCCTGTTTACCCATTTCAAATCCGGAAAGCTGAACTCCTGCCAGGCGCCAGGGTGGTTTGCCACCGTGTCTGAAGAACAAGTCTTTAGCCACCTGGTATATTTCGGAGTCTTCACTAACGGTTTCGGATAAAGTTTTTCCACGGGTAATAGTTTTGAAAGTATTTGTGCGTAGCTTAATTGTTACGGTTCTTGCTGTAATGCCGGCGGAACGGATACGAAACCCAACCCCTGCAGAGAGCTGAAGTAAGACCATCAGTATTGTCTCACTATCGTAAATATCTTCCGGAAAAGTTGTTTCTTCAGAAATTGACTTGGCTTCATGTTCCAGTTCCAATTCCCGTTCATCAATACCATTGGCAAAATGATGGATACTTGCAGCGCTGCTTCCCAGGATGCGGGTTAGTGCGCCAGGCGGGCATTCAACTACATCTTTGACAGTCTGAATACCGATTTCTTTCAACTTTTTTTCTGTCACCGGGCCTATCCCTGGAAGAACCCTTACCGTAAGAGGCCAGAGCAGTTCCCTGATTTTATCGACCGGCAATAATCCGATTCCGTTTGGTTTTGCTTTCTCACAGGCAATCTTTGCTAATAGTTTGTTACTGGAAATTCCAACGGAAATGGGCAGCCCTAATTCACTTTTTACTGCAGTATGGATAGCTTTTCCGGCTTTTAGACCCTCTCCTCTTTTAACGGCCAGGAAAGCTTCATCTATTGATACAAGCTCGATATCCGGGGTAAATCGCTCAAATATTTTTCTAACATCTAGAGATAGCTCCTTGTAGCGAGACATGCGGCCCCTGAGGACTACAGCTTCGGGGCACAAATGAATTGCTTTTTTCATGGGCATTGCTGATCGCACACCAAATTTTCTGGCCTCATACGAACATGTTGATACAACTCCGCGGCCTTCAGGGCTGCCGCCGACAACAACCGGCCTGCCCCTGAAGGCTGGGTTGTCCAGCTGTTCAACGGAAGCAAAAAAAGCGTCAAGGTCACAGAGTAATATATCCCTTGGTTTTTTCATGTTTAGATCGTAATTACTTATTCACTAACTGTCAACAAATCACGGTATTGCTACCAGCGCAAAATAGCTGCAACAGGAGTTGAGTCAGGCATTTGACTTTCGTCCAACGCATATATATTGCCGTTGTTGGCAAAGCTTTTCACAGCAGCAAGATCAATTAAGTCCTCGTAACCGGCCTGCGATGTTTCGCTTAAAATAACTTCTTCCTTTTCTATGTTATAATAACCCCACTGTTGAAGTCCCGGAACCACAAATAGTTCACTTATTCTGCCATGGTAGGCAGCAGGTAATATTTCCAGGATACTGTTCGATGTTTTCCCTGTTCCTTTCAGCTCAAGGTAGCGGTTTTTACATTCTTCCTGCTTTTCTTTAAAATGGGGGTGTATAATCTGCCAGGCCTTCTGATGCAGCTCATTTGTGCTGGCATTTTCCGGGTTGCCTTTAACTGTTTCATCAAAAACAACAGGATATTTGCTTATTTCCCTGTAAAGGGGAGCAAGGTAATCTACACAGGCTAATATCAAGGGTGTGTTATTTCCTTCAATCAGTCCCTGCATTTCGCGATCGATAAACCTTAAATAGTTCAGAAGTCTTTCTTTCTGGAATCCTTCTATCGTGCCTCCATGGCCGTGATAAACAGCGCCGCGAGTTCCGGTCGAGTCAGGTGTTCCGGTGTGAAATTGAAGGTCCGGTTCAAAATCGATTTCCCCAAATTCTGATTCTAGCTTATCCATAATTTCAGATAAATCTATTTCCTCAGCTGTGCTGCGGTTACCATAGAGCAGGCGTACCTGTTTTTGGCTCAGGGCTAAAATATAGAATTGGTCATCAGCAGAAAAGAGCTCGAAAAGTGGTTTAAAATGAAATGAATACCTGACAATTGCCATTTCATCAAAAGGCAATGGCAGGCGATAATAGCGGTTAAAGTCGTTGGAAATAAAAAAAGCAAAACCTTCACTCTGGGAAGCCCAGTAAACACTTTCACTGATTATTTTTTTAGCCGGTTCCATTAATTTTTTTCGCTCCTCAGGACTTAACCCCAATGAGCTTAGCTGCTCTTCTGATTTTTTTACCAGGCCTTTAAATCTTGTTATGTTTTCCTTTGCTTTTTCTCTGCCTTTTAGAGTCGGCATATAAATAGATATGCAAGGGTTATTACCACCATGTTGCATTAAAAGTTCCAGGTCCTGCTTATCCAACCGATCCATCTGATATTCCCCCTCATTTAAATGTTATAGCTTAGGCTTAAACATCAACAGATAATTCTAAATTAATGCCACAGTATACTAATTGCCCCACTTTATTAAATATTACTTCTATGTATATTATAACTTATTATGATCGCTCTTCAAGATGTAAATCGAAAAAGCTATTAATATCAGGAAATACTTTTCTTGTGTAGGAAATATCGAACCTTGTGTCGAATCTAAAATATAATTCAGAAAAGGAGTGAGTGTTATGTACCGTATATTGTTGGCGACTGACGGCTCAGAGCATGCAGAAAAAGTTGTTGCTCATGCACTAAAAATAGCCGAAGCAATGAAGGCGGAAGTATATATTCTTACCGTAGTCGGGGAATATGTTTTCAGTCCCAGGGTTAGTGTTCAATTTTCCGACGACAACTGGAAACTGATTAATCAACAATTGAAAGAAGAAGCGGAAGAATTGGTAGAAAAAGCTGCCGAGCCCTTTAAGGCAAAAGGGTTAACAGTTAAAACAGAAGTGGTTATCGGCCATCAATCACCTGCAGATGTGATTTGTGAAAAGGGCAGGGAATGGAATATTGACCTTGTTATTATGGGTAACAGGGGGCTCAGGGGGATTAAAGAAGTATTCCTGGGCAGTGTCAGTAACAAGGTTGCCCATATTGGTTGCACCAGCGTAATGATTGTGAAATAATTTATATTATGACTATCGCATGGAGGGATACTTATGAAACGAATACTGGTGGCAATTGATGGATCCGATCACTCTGAAAAGGTTGTTAATGAGGCGATAAAAGTAGCAAAAGGATTGGATGCAAGCGTTACTGTCTTAAAGGTTACAGGGGAATATGATTTCAAGACCAGGATCAGTGTCCATATGTCCGATGAGTACTGGGAACAGATCAAAAAGAATATGAAAACAGAAGCTGAAGAGGTGGTTAATAAGGCAGCAGCGAAAATAAAAGAGAGCGGCTTAAAGGTAGACACAAAGGTTCTTGTTGGCAAACAGTCGCCGGCCGAGGGGATTTGTAAAATGGCTGATAGGGATGGCTATGAACTGGTAATCCTTGGCAGTCACAAATTAAAGGGCATCAAGGAAGCTTTTTTGGGTAGTGTAAGTAATAAGGTTGCTCACTGTACTAAGACAAATGTTATGATTATCAAGTAATATTCCAATAATCCTATTGAAGGTATAATGGAACCGGACATGAAGTTAAAATATGGAAATGAATACCAGATATTAGATCTTCCGGACGAAGTGCCAGGGATAGTCCTGGAGGGTGTCCAAACAGAAGCTATCATCAACCCGGAAGAAGCTGTTGCTGAAGCATTACGCAACCCAATTGGGTCTGCCCCGCTCCGGGAAATAGTGCAGGCAGGTGAATCCGTATGCCTCCTGGTAAACGATTCGACAAGGTTGGCCCGCAGTGATCTCTTCCTGCCGGTATTGATTGAGGAGCTAAATCGATCTGGTATCGATAGAAACAATATTTTTATTCAGTTTACAAACGGTACTCACAGGCCTATGGACCAGGAAGAAATGATTTCTATAGTCGGTCAGGAATCAGCGGGCCTGGTGGACATGTATAACCACGACAGTAGAGATGCCGATCAGCTTGTATTCCTGGGTTATACTTCTTTCGACACACCGGTGTTTGTTAATAAGAGAGTAATGCAGGCAGACCGCCGAATTTTAACAGGAAGTGTGGTACATCACTTTTTTGCCGGTTTTGGGGGTGGCAGAAAAGCCCTGGTGCCCGGAGTGGCAGGATGGGGTACCATATGCCAGAATCACAGCTTAATGTTTGACCAAAATGCACGGTCCGGTGTGCTGAATGGCAACCCGGTTCATGAAGACCTGGTAGAAGGCGCAATGATGGCAGGCGGAGATTTCCTCCTTAATACTGTATTAAATGCAGATAAAAATATCATTGGAATATTTGCCGGAGACATGTTAAAGGGGCATAACGCTGCCTGTGAAATGGTAGAAAAAATAAATGGATATAAGCTCGATAAACTGGCCGATGTGGTAATCGCCAGTTGCGGAGGTTACCCGAAAGATATCAACCTCTACCAGGCTCACAAAACACTAGATAATGCCCTCGCGGCCATGAAGCCGGGAGGGCAGTTGATTTTGCTGGCACAGTGCCGGGACGGGGTTGGGTCAGCGCTATACGAAGAGTGGGCTGGCAAGTACACTGATTTAAATTCTCTGGAGTCAGCGCTAAAAGCTAATTTTGTCCTCGGTGGACATAAAGCTTATAAAGTGGCAAAACTGCTGCAAAAAGGCAAAGTACACCTTGTCTCCGATTTTGATCCCGATACGGCCCGCCATTTTGGCTTTGTACCTGCCGCTTCACTAGAGCAGGCTGTAGAGGATGTTTATTCTGGCAACCACAACTTGCTGACTTATATTATTCCCCAGGGATCAATTGTTGTTCCCCATTATACCGGATAAACCTGAACCCTGGCGGGTATTTACGCATCTTTTCCTTTTTCCGGATTAGGGCTTATGCCCTCACTTATCGCGTTGTTTACTTCCTGCATAAATTCGCTGAAATCATTCTGTGCTTTCGCATAAGCCTGGATTGTAAGGCTTGAGTCCATTTTGGTTTTTAAATCATTAAACTGCTGTATTTGGTCCTCGCTTGGCTGAACACCAGATTGCTGGGCAAACTGAATCTGCTGCTGAAGTTCCTGTATTTCTTTAATCATCTGACTTGCTTCAGCATCTTCCTGCATGTTCTGCGAAACCCTTTCCAACTCCTTATATTGTTCAGTTTTGCTAATTTCTTTGCCTAGATCTGATGCTTTCTTCATTACACTCATTTTATAAAAACCTCCTGAAATTTGTTCTAACTCTTTTCCTTCTTTTTTTAACATATAGATCCCTTCATTTTTCCTGAATTTGTTTCAATTAGCTTTTAAGGCTGTAGATCTTAAGCGCTAAAATAAAGGGGCTTAAAGGCTTTATCTATGTAACTTTTCTCTTATAATATAAACTGGGCTGTGCAATTGCTTGTCTTTAAAGGGAGTTTTTACGTTATAATATAATTAAACTATTACCCAATTAAGGCAACATAAACGG
>SKWE01000074.1 GCA_007129055.1 Syntrophomonadaceae bacterium | reverse complement strand
GTTAATTCACGGTTTTCTTCGGCGCTCAGGTAATGCATTAGCTTTGGAAAGATTGCCTGGATAGCAGAAGTGAATTTATCTATGTTCCTGTATTCGGTGCTCATCTATTATCTCCCCTGGGAATTTAATGCTTTAAATCTATAAATAGGTTAGGCTATTAATGCTAATATGTCAAGTTAACGAAAGCAGATCTATTTGTTCTCACCGGTTCATTTTGTTATACTTTAAACAGGTAGTCATATAAATGCCGGAGCTTAAACTGCGCTGGCTGGTATTGCCTTTTCAGGTTCCGGCTTGAAAGCAGGTGAATTAAATGCTTTCTATAATCGGGATAGCTCCTCATCCACCAATTATTATTCCGGAAATTGGGGGCCCCAGGATCGCTGAAGTGGAGAAAACGGTCAGGGGTTTGGAAAAGCTAAGCGGTTATATAAAAGATGCAGAACCAGAACTGATAATAGTCATAACACCGCATGGGCAGGTTACCCATGAAGGCCCTTCGATCCAGGCAGTTCAAAGGATGACCGGTAATTTTGGGCAGTTTGGTCATTCAGATCTTGAAATATCGATGCAGACTGATCCTGGGCTGCTTGACCTGGTTGTTGAAGAAGCATCAAAACAGAAAGTGCCGCCTGTTATACTCGGCAATCGCGGCAACCAGTTTTTCGGCGCCGGCAACCTTGACCATGGCGCCACAGTCCCGCTTTACTACCTTCAGCAGGAAGGGGTTGATCTTCCCGGCCTGCATATTGCTTTCAGCTATCAGCCATATGAACAGCTCTATAGTTTTGGCAGCGCACTGCGCCGGGCTGTTGAAAGGCGAGGTTTAAAAACTGCGGTAATTGCCAGCGGAGATCTTTCCCACAGGTTAATCCCCGGTGCGCCTGCCGGTTACAACCCGCGCGGCAGGGAGTTTGATCAGCTGTTGGTAGACTTGATCAGGGAAAAAAGAGTTGATGAACTGCTTAATATAGACGGGCAGCTTGTTGAAGATGCCGGTGAATGTGGACTGCGTTCATTTATTATTGCTCTTGGTATGTTGGAAGGCGAGGAGTTTAATACGGAAATAATCTCTTATGAAGGGCCCTTTGGCGTAGGCTACCTGGTGGCAGCCCTCCGCCCGCTTTATAAACATTTTATAGGTTACGGGTTTTTAATTCATTAGTGTTTTTAGCATGGTCATTACCGGTTCCGTCACAGGTAATGGCAGCGGTTCAGCTTCAGGCCTCCGCTCAGGCTGCCCTCGAGACGCGTCATCCGTAACTTGGCTCTCGGCGGCCTGCGTCCGTGCAGGCCGGCCTGCTGCAACCTTTGCTTCACCGGCCATTGCACTGTAACTACTCAATGGTAATGACCACTGCAAAAGCACCGCATTTCAAGTCTCAGAAGTAGGTGTTTCAATATAATTTTAAAGACGAGATTTTGAGCTAAGCTGAACGTGTTCCACCTTAGAAAAAAAGAAAAAATGCGGGAGGGGATAAAAGTGTCAGAACAGGAGAAGTTTAAAAACCCGGCTAACCTGGCCAGGGAATACCTGAAACAATACCTGCGGGAAGGTCACCAACCGCAGGTGCCGCCCAATCTGCCACCCGAATACAGGGAGCAGGCCGGGGTATTCGTTTCCCTGAAAAAAGAAGGACAGCTTCGCGGCTGTATCGGAACGGTACAACCGGTTCGCGATAACCTGGCTGAGGAAATTGCTGCTAATGCTGTTAGCGCAGCGGTTAGGGATCCGCGTTTTGCCCCTGTAAGCGAGGAGGAGTTAGACGGCCTTGATGTCTCTGTTGATGTTTTAAGCCCGATGGAAAAAGTTGAAAGCAAAGATGAACTTGATCCAAAAAAATATGGTGTACTGGTTCGCAGCGGTTCGCGCAGCGGGCTGCTTCTTCCCGATTTGGAAGGGGTCAATACTGTGGACGAGCAGTTGGAGATAGCGATGCGGAAAGCCGGGATAAGGAGCAATGAGCCGCTGCAGCTTTTTCGTTTTAAAGTTGCCCGCTACGGCGAAGAGTGATTTTACATGGAGTGATCGGTTAAATGCATAAAGCCCTATATTTTGAAAAACGGAATGAGAAAATACGTTGTTTGCTCTGTCCACACCACTGTCTGCTGGCTGATGGGGAAACCGGGACATGCGGTGTTCGCAAAGCTGTGGATGAGGTACTATATACAATGAACTACGGACTGCTTGCTGCCGTTAACCTTGACCCGATTGAAAAGAAGCCCCTCTATCACTATTATCCCGGAAAGCCGATCTTATCGATCGGCACTTTTGGCTGTAACTTAACCTGTTCTTTCTGCCAGAACTGGTCCCTGGCCCGCGGCGAAGCGGATAACCGCGCTGAAAGGGTAAAGCCTGAGGACGTACTTGACATGCTGGAAAGGGAAGGCGGCCCTGGTAAAAATATTGGCATTGCCTATACCTATAACGAACCTTCCATCTGGTATGAATTTGTACTTGACACGGCAAAGCTACTAAACCGGCACGGGTATAAAAATATCCTTGTTACCAATGGTTATATTAATCAGAAGCCGCTCCAGGAGCTGCTTCCCTTCATTGATGCCATGAATATTGACGTTAAAGCTTTTGGAGACAATTTCTATAAAGATTACTGTGGAGGGTTAAAGGCTCCGGTTATTAAAACGGTTGAAACTGCTGTTAAGGGCTGCCATGTTGAAATAACCAGCCTGATTATTCCTACCTTAAATGATAATCCCGGTGAACTGGAAGCGATGGCTGCCTGGCTGGCGGAACTTAATCCCGATATTCCCCTGCATTTATCCCGCTACTTTCCACAGTACAGGTTAAATTTGCCCCCTACACCACATGCTGTTATGGAGGAGGCAAAAAAGATTGCCTCCAAACATTTACGTTATGTTTACCTGGGCAATATTGAACTACCCGGTTCTGCTAATACTATTTGTCCTTACTGTGGGAACCTTTTGATTGAGCGCAGCAGGTACGCGGTTAAAATAAAGGGGCTTGATGGAACGGCCTGTAATAACTGCAATAATGATATTAGTATTGTGCTGTCATAAGCTTTATGTTAACTTTAATATAGTGTGCAGGGATTCTGAATGTTGAAAGCGAAGATATAAAAATGGGATAAAGTAGGCGCCTGACTGCTACTTTCTGTCCTGAATCCACTAAAGAGGGATAACTTGAATTGGCCATCTGGGAAAGAATAATTGCTGCAATGACTCAATTAGATGTTGATTGGCTTGATGTTCTGGATATTGTCATAATGTCCTATCTTTTCTACCGCCTCATCTTAATTATTCGCGGTACCCGTGCAGAACAGCTGGTCAAGGGGTTAATTGTCCTGCTGCTGGCTATGATATTTAGTGATCAGGCCGGGCTTGATACCCTTCATTGGACTTTACGACAGACAATGACTGTTGGATTAATTGCTATTCCCATAGTTTTTCAGCCGGAGCTTCGCCGCGCACTTGAACACCTCGGCAGGGGGAAAATATTCAAATCGCCATACTGGACCTGGGACAGCCAGGATTTTGATAACATGCTTGATGAGTTAATCAAGGCCATCCCGGTCCTGGTGAAAAAACGCCTTGGCGCCCTGATTGTCCTGGAGCGTTCTACGGGCCTAAAAGAGTGGATCGACACTGGTATAGAAGTAAAGGGGATAGTAACGGCGGAACTATTGGTTAACATCTTCTTTCCCCGCAGCCCACTGCACGATGGTGCAGTTATCATCCAGGGCAACCAGATTGTTGCTGCCGGTTGTTATCTGCCTCTTACCGAAGACCCCAATTTAGGTACAGAACTTGGCACCAGGCACCGGGCCGGAATAGGTATTACAGAACATTCCGATGCCCTGGCCATTATCATATCTGAGGAAACGGGCACTATATCAGTAGCACACGACGGGGTATTAACACGCTATCTCGATGAGAATAAACTGCGAACAATGCTTAAAGAACTTTGTTCACCGGCCCGCAGTGAAGGATTTAGCCTCTGGTCATGGAGGAGTGGCAAATAATTATGGAAAAGTTTTTACGCAGCAATATATTTGTCCAGGCACTAGCCGTATTCATGGCGGTTATTTTGTGGCTATTTGTTACCGGGGATAAAATAACCAGGACAACGCCACAGCGTGAAGTCTGGCGGGACGTTCCCCTGGTTGTTGAAAACCTGAGCCCTGACTACATTGTCATAGATATGCCTTCCAGCGTGGATGTTACCCTGGAAGGGCTGCCTGATGATTTTGCCGATCTTACCCTCCAGGAAATAGAAGCCTTCGTTGACCTGTCAGGCAAGGGTTCCGGTAATCACCTGGTGAGAGTTGAGGGCCGCTCACCACGCGGTCTTGACCTGGTAATGCTTGAACCGGAGCAGGTAAGGGTTAGTCTAGAAGCTTATTTAAGCGAAGACTTTGAGATAGAAGTGAACCTGATTGGT
The DNA here is from genome assembly GCA_007129055.1 of Syntrophomonadaceae bacterium. Taxonomy (GTDB): domain Bacteria; phylum Bacillota; class Dethiobacteria; order DTU022; family DTU022; genus SLQM01. The sequence goes on along the minus strand of SKWE01000074.1, from coordinate 3,136 downwards.
GAACCTGCTGACGGATGGGAACTAACCGAATATAATGTAATACCCGAGACAGTGCTGGTTGGAGCGCCTGAAACTGTGTTTGAAAGAATTGATCGCCTGGTGCTGGTTATCGATATTAGTGGAATGCGCCTCATTGAGAGCGTAGAGCTTTCTCCCATAGCTTATGATGAGGAAGGAAACAGGATTAATAACCTGGTTATGGATCCTTCATTGATAACGGTTAGATTCGAATTTGAAAGGGTAACAAATGTACAGGAAGAAAACGATATCAGTTAAGGGGGATTTTTATTGGGCAAATTATTTGGAACCGATGGTATCAGGGGTGTGGCAAACCGCGATTTAACTCCTGAAATGGCTTTTAAGATTGGCAGGATAACGGCCTCACTTTTGGGCCGTGAGCGAGATAACCCGGTATTTCTTATCGGTAGAGATACGCGTCTTTCCGGCAGCATGCTGGAAGGTTCATTGACCGCCGGGATAACCTCAGCCGGGGGGGCAGTCAGGTTGCTGGGAGTAGTTTCCACGCCTGCAGTTGCTTTTCTTACCCGTGATTTGAATGCAGCCGCTGGAGTCGTAATTTCAGCCTCGCATAATCCCATAGAAGATAACGGCCTGAAAATATTTGATAGCCGTGGTTATAAACTTCCCGATTCTATTGAAAACAAGATTGAAGAATACTATTTTGACGGTTCAGATCAGATGCCTCGTCCGGAAGGAACAACATTGGGACAGGCATTTTCTGATGGAGATGCCCTGGCCCGTTATTTAAACCATTTAAAGAATAGCGCAAACCCCCTTCAGGGAATGCGCCTTGTTATAGACTGTGCCCATGGCGCCGCCTGTCGCGTTGCAGGGGAACTATTTGAAAGCCTGGGAGCAGAGGTGAAACTTATTCATAACGAGCCGGATGGGAAATTGATCAATGTTAATTGCGGCGCTACTGATACCGGGGATCTGCGGGATTTAATTGTCAGGGGGAACGCCGACGTAGGTCTTGCCTTTGATGGAGACGCCGATCGCCTGATTGCTGTGGATGAAAATGGGGCAGAAGTGGATGGAGATGCAGTGATGGCAATCTGCGCAGTTGATATGGCCGGTTCGAACCTGCTTAAGCAAAACACCCTTGTTGCAACGGTGATGAGCAACGGAGGTCTGGATATCCTGGCTGAAAAAAATGGTATTAAAGTATTAAGAACCAGTGTTGGCGACAGGTACGTATTAGAAAAGATGGTGGAAGGCGGCTATAACCTTGGCGGCGAGCAATCAGGACATATTATTTTTTCTGACCACGCAACAACGGGTGACGGGCTTTTAACGGCCCTGCAGTTGCTAAGTATTATAGCAAAAAGGCAAAAGCCATTATCCCAGCTTGCTGCCCAGATGGAAAGGTTGCCCCAGGTGCTGGTAAACCAAAAAGTGGTGACCAAGGAAGGCTGGGCGGAAAATGCCAGAATTGCTTCAGCCATAAAAGAAGTGGAAAATAAACTGGGACAGCATGGACGCCTTCTGGTCCGGCCATCCGGCACTGAACCAAAAATACGTATTATGCTCGAAGCGCCCCTTGAAGAAGATAAACTTAGAGAATATGCCGATACAGTTGCTGAAGTTATTGCCAGTGAACAATCATAAACTAATAATATTATGCAGGGGGACTCTATATGTGCGGAATTGTCGGTTACAGCGGCAGTAAGGCTGCCGGGAAAATATTGATAGACGGCCTGAAGAAACTTGAATACCGGGGCTATGACTCAGCCGGGCTTGCCCTGCAGGGTGAAGAGGGGCTGGTTATAAACAAGGCTGCCGGCTCAGTAGCAGACCTGGAAAAAAGAATGGAAGGGCAACATGATAGTATTACGGTTGGAATAGGCCATACCCGTTGGGCAACTCACGGCAAACCTACAGATGAGAATGCGCATCCCCACTGCAGCTGCTGCGAAGATTTTGCCCTGGTGCACAACGGGATCATTGAAAACCACCAATCTTTACGCAGCTGGCTTACAGAAAAGGGAAATCACAGCTTTACTTCAGAAACTGATACAGAGGTTTTGGCTCACCTGGTTGAAGAGTTTTACAACGGGGATTTAATGGCCGCTGTTAGAAAGGCTGTAGAAAAGGTTGAAGGATCATATGCCCTGGTTGTGATCACCTCCCGTGAACCGGGAAGGATTGTCTGTGCCAGGCAGGACAGCCCCCTGGTTGTCGGCATCGGTGAAAATGAGAATTTTATTGCCTCCGATATTCCGGCCCTCCTGGCCCATACACGCAAGATTAAGGTCCTGGAAGATGGAGAGTTTGCATCCATATCAGCGGAAGAGATAAATATATATGATACCCGGGGAAATAAGTCTGATAAAGAAATACTGCAAGTGTCATGGGATATTGAAGCTGCAGAAAAAGGCGGATACGAGCATTTTATGCTAAAAGAAATCATGGAGCAGCCCGTTGCAGTGAGAGAAACCATGCGCCAGAGAATTAATACCGCGGAAAAGGCAGTTGACCTGTCGGAAATTGAGCTGAGCGGAGATGAGATAGCAGCACTGGAAAAAGTGCATATTGTGGCCTGTGGCACCGCGTATCACGCCGGCCTTGTTGGGAAAACCGTACTCGAAAAACTGGCATCCTTACCGGTTGAGGTAGATGTGGCGTCGGAGTTCCGTTACCGTAATCCCCTGCTTGGGAAAAATGACCTGGTTATTGTTATCAGCCAGTCAGGTGAAACCGCCGACACTCTTGCAGCTTTAAGATTAGCCCGCCACCAGGGATTGAAAGTCCTTGCAATTACCAACGTTGTTGGCAGCTCTGTGTCCCGTGAAGCCGATTATGTAATGTATACCTGGGCCGGCCCTGAAATTGCCGTAGCCTCAACCAAGGCTTATTTGACCCAGCTGGTATCACTTTACCTGGTCGCTCTTCATCTTGGCGCTGCCAGGGGCGTCCTGGAGAAAGATGAGATTGCCGGGCTGGTAGAGGGGCTTATCGCGCTACCGAAACATCTAACTGCCATTCTAAAGGAAGAAAAAGTTGGCAAACTGCGTTCATATTGTGAACATCTTGCTAATTGGGATAATGCCTTTTTTGTCGGCCGAAACCTTGACTACCCGGTAGCGATGGAAGGGGCCTTAAAATTAAAGGAAAT
>SKWE01000194.1 GCA_007129055.1 Syntrophomonadaceae bacterium | reverse complement strand
GTCTGGAAACCTGTCCCCTCAGCCTGCAGCTGAGCTTTTATGCCGGCAGCTCTGTTGTTGTTAAAAACATATAAATTACTACCTGTTTTTTCAGGAAGCTCTACATATATGACCGGTTCACTGTAACCGGACGCCATCTGGTTTAAATTTTCCGGGTGACCGGTTTCCGGGTTTGTGCGCATTGAATCTCTTAAGCTGTTGTCAGTCCAGGCTCTTGTTTTAAACTCGTAAGCGCCTGTCCTGTTAGCATTTGGCACCAGGGCAGAAAACCCTATTGTTACAGACTCATTTCTCCCCAGGTAGTCATCAGCATTTTTTGCTTTTAAATTTATAAAATAATGACCCTGGCTTTCAGCAATTCTTCCTTCCCACTTTTTCCCGTCTGATGCCTGGGAATCATCAGCGTTAATCCGATACGATCTAAACCCTTCGGAACTATAACGGTCGGGCAATTTAACCAGGATGGAGCCAAGCCTGGAAGAGCTGCCAAGCTCAGTAAAAGTCAGCGTAAAATTCAGCCTGGTGCCCGCGCTGCCTTCAACGACTCCCTTGACAGCTAAATCTGCTTTATATGAATTTCCAGTCGGCTGGATTTCAGGCTGCGTATGATAAGCCTGGGTAACAAAACCATCGCCCAAAACATTATTCGCAGTTGGACTTAAAAAGTAGAAAAGGGGAAGGAACAAAATCATTATCAGCGGTGACGCTATGCTTATTTTATAAATAGCTTTTTTCATGTCAGCCTATTTCTCCCTGTCGTCATTCATAGAACAAGTCGTAACAAAATGATTAAAAACCATTATAACACACGACTGCAAAGGGGCGTGTTTAACTGCACCGGCTGCATCTTTTTATGATACACTTGAGAAAGTAAACTAAAACCATGTGCTTTTAAGCTATTATAGTCATTTTAGAGAGAGTTGTTGTCATGAAGTTTAAAAAAGCAGTTGTTATATTCGTTGCACTGGTTGCTATAGCTTTCATTGGCTTTTGGGCTTACGTACAAATTCGCACCTACCAGGCTGAACCCGATTACATGGAACTGATCATGGCTGATAGAAGCATAGTCATTGAAGAAGAGCGTAATTATTATAAAATTACACCTGTTGACCCGGATCTTGCTTTAAAACCGATTATCTATTACCCCGGTGGACTGGTAGCTCCCGAAGCTTACCTCTATAAAATGGGTACGGTTGCATCCAACCTGAATAAAGATGTTTACATTATAAAAGCGCCACTTAATGCAGCAATTTTTAATACAGGCGCTGCCGGAGAGATTATAGACAATAATGGGCTTGATGAAGTATGGGTAGGTGGCCATTCTCTTGGCGGCATCGCTGCATGCCGGTATGCTTCTGCAAACGCTGATAAAGTATACGGACTTTTTCTTTTTGGTTCATACTGCGACCAGGATATATCAGGTTTTACAGGGCCCGTTGTATCAATAATGGGACTTCGGGATTTAATAATAAACCGCGATAATTACAGCGCTGCAAAAACAGAACTGCCCGAAACATCTGCCATATATGAGATTGAAGGATTAAACCACTCTGACTTTGGAAATTATGGCTTACAACAAGGTGATGGAGAAAGCAACCTGAGCAATAAGCAGGTTATAGAAATAATCAGTTCTGTTTTTATAGAATAAAAATGATATCTTTCATATAATCCACTTTTAATAAAAGCCTATTAAATTCCAGTAATATAGGAAAATTATAAACCCAAGGGCGCAAATTGTAAAAACTGTATAATGTAAGCGGAACGATAAGCTTAGATTCTTACCACTCCACACCAGGAAGCAGAATATAATTGATAATACTGTTAAAATCAGGGCAGCGAAGGGCACTACAAATAATATCCTGATTAATAAGGGTATTCCATAAGCCAACTCAACCTGGTAGTTGAGAAATACTATTAACACACAAGCTAAAAATAAAATATTTAATACGGCAAGAGCCCAGGATGTAAAAAAGCTCTTCTTTAGGACAGTTACAGATTTAATATTTTTCTTTTGTTTCCCGTATATAATGGGCCACCTGATAATAATTGAAAGGTGCCCGATAATCATGGTTAATAAAAAAACCAGGTTTAGCTGGGGGTTGGTATGCCAGGGTAGCCTTTCATAAGCTTCCTGCCCAATGAACATGTAAGTTATTTCCCCTTTTTCGTTTTCTCTGAAAGCCATTAGCGATTGATCGTTGACGCTTTGAAATAACCCAGGCTCAACCTTAGACCAGCGCTCCGGAGACTTAAAATTTTGAGGATATGTTAACTGTAAATAATCATTTTCAACCTGAACAGTCAACTGACCCATTAGCAAAGTAATTTTTTCAATACTATTTCTTGACTGCCTGGTAGAAGAATAGTTTCCGGTAATTCCTCCATCTGCTTCGGTATTAACAGGCAGCATAACCGGCAGGTCAAAATCATTATCAGCAGGAAAAAACTGATCCATAAATTCTACGATAAAGTTTTCCCGTAGTTCCGGATTGAAGGTATTTGAAGCAAGAAAAAATCCAAGCTGCTTTTCCGGGAAAAGAAATAATTTGCTGGAATGTCCCAGGCGGTTGGCTCCGCCGTGCATAATAATACGGTGGCCGTTCAAGCTCTTTTCGTAAAACCCATAGGTCCAACCCGGCAGGCTTTTATGGTTTGTGAATTGCTGTTCATGCATCTTGCTAAGCATGCCGGCCGATAGTATCTGCTCGTCCTTGAACTTTCCGTCCTGCAGGTGCATAACAATGAAATTAGCCATATCTTCGGCAGTTGCTTTCAAGGCTCCTGCAGGAGTATAGTTGTGGTATAAAAATGTAACGCTTTGAAATTGACCATTATGAAAAATATATGGTTTAGCCAGCCTGCTTTCCATCTGACCGGATAAAACAAAACTGCTGCTGTCCATCATTAACGGGCTAAGAATTTCTTGATCCATGTAGTCAATATAAGAAATACCGGAAACTTCTTCAATTACCAGGCCTGCCAGGGCATAACCATGATTTGAATAACTTACAACCTCTCCGGGAGGCATAACCCTTCCAGGCATATTGGTCAATAAGTACTGCTTTAATGGGATAACCTCTTCTTCACTTTTTGCATAAGCCCCTAGATCTGTATCATCAAAACCACCGGTATGGACTAATAAATCAGCTATAGTAACTGGCTGTGCATAAATGTCCGGCAGCTGAAAACTGCTTAAATAATTATTCACATCGGATTCTAGATCTATAGCACCTTTGTCAACAAGGTGCAGCATAGCAGTTGCTGTAAAGCTTTTTGATACAGATTCAACAAAGAATACCGTTTCGGAAGGCGCTATCTTTACCAGGTTTTCCAAATCAGCATAGCCATAACCTCCGGAAAAAAATAGTTCACCATCATATACAGCTACAATAGCAGCACCGGGAATATCACCTTTATCTAGCGCGTTAAAAAAGAAATCATCAATGAAATTTCTCATATCTTCTAATTGCTCTGCCTCTAACCCTTTACATGCAGCCGGTTTAACAAAAACCAGGAAGATCGCTAAAACACATAAGATAAATAAACCGATGCTTCTTATTAAAAAATTCAATAATACACCACCTTGATTGTAATCAGTATTATTTGGTTGCGAATACTTTCTGACCGCCTATAATATTTCTACCTCTATCCCGGGTTCCCTGCATTTTTATGGTGGGCGCAAAAACGCAACCGTCAGGAGTGACCATAATCAAGGTTGTAGTAATAAGCCACCCTGACTTTGGAAGTTATGGCTTGCAAAAAGATGATAGAGATAGAAACCTGAGCAGGTAGCAAATAATAGTTTCTCGTTAACTATTTTTATTCTAAGGATAAAAATTTTTCATGACTAATCAATCTGAAGGTATTTATACGAAACTTTTCTATCTGCTCACCTGTCTATAGGTACAGGTAGAGAAAGGAGCATCAGTGGTATGAAAAAAATAGTTTACCTTTTAATTGTCACCTTTATTTTTATCATGTTTTTAGGGGCGGGGTGTTCTGTTAATGGAGACGAGCCAAACCAGGAGCCCGGACAAGAGCCAATCAGCGGCACAGTTTACAGTATAGAAGATGGGCGAATTCTGGTAGTCAGCGGCCTGGAGGATGTTAATATTCCCCGGAGCTTATGGTTCGAGCAGGGGAATAGAGCAGTGTACTTTGCCGTGGAAGAAGACACAGTAGCTGAACTTGATGGCGAGCAGGTTGATACCGGTCTTATCGCCAGGGGCCAGAAAGTAGATGTTTACCATGAAGGATTCCTGGCTGAATCATACCCGGAACAGGGTAAAGCGTTGAGGGTAGTGATAACTGATCCCGAAGCGGCAGAAGAAGAATTTATTGATTCTGGCAGATTTATCGGGGTTATGGTTAATGAATCTGTTGAACTTGTTGAGGTTGAAATTAGCGGAGTTCCAGAAGAAATATCGTCACGATTCTACCACTTAACCGACCAGGCCTGGGATGTTTTCAATAATCTTGACCTGGAACCCGAGGAAGTAATCATCTTTCGCTACCTGGAAGACGATCAATCCGACGGGTTAATATTTGATCTGGCCAGATTGGAAAATTAGAAACAAAAAAATAGTTGCCATGGAAGACAAGAGCCCTGTTAATTTAAAATGATTAACCGGGCCCTTTTTATTATTAACCGTTTTGCATCTCATTGATCTATAATAGTTTAATAAAAAATAATCATACGGAGCTATCACAATGCTGCTGACATCAATGCTCAGGATCTTCCTTACCTACTCGTTCAAACCTTTTGTCTTGAAGGGTAATTTTAATAAAAACTTAGACTTCAAAGGCATTAATAACCTGGGTCTTTATGTGCATATACCCTTCTGCAAATCACTTTGCAGCTTTTGCCCCTACTGCAAAGAGCTCTACAGTAAAGAAAAAGCAACCACCTATAAAAGAGCTCTGCTAAAAGAAATAGATCTATCAGGTAAAAACCTGGATGGCAAAAAGGAAGTTGCAAGCCTCTATATTGGCGGGGGAACTCCGGCAATAATGATTAACGATTTAGGTGAAATTATCGCCAGGGTTAAAAAATACTTTTCTATCAAGGGTGGCATAGGCATTGAGCTTCACCCTGATGATATCACAACAGCCAATTTACAGAAGTTGGTCTCTGCCGGAGTAACAATGGTAAGCATTGGTATTCAATCATTTGACCTTGATTGCCTGGATAAACTAGGTAGAAACAGCAATGCAAGTATTGAAAAGTTGGGGCTCGTTAAAAGCTATGGTTTTCAAACTATAGATGTCGATTTGATATTCGCCATTCCGGGGCAAACAGGTGCCAGCTTGGTAAATGATGTAAAAACTGCGTTTGAAGCCGGGGCAACGCAGGTGTCGACATACCCTTTTATAGATTTTTCATACTCCAGCAATATATATAAACCAATTCCAGATAAAACTAAAAAGAAGATGCTGAAAATGCTGGCTGATTACTGTGATAATCATAAAATTGACAGATCATCAGTTTGGACTTTTAATAAACAAGAGGCTGCAATTTATTCTTCTATTACGCGGGATTCCTATTTAGGATTCGGAGTTTCTGCTGCATCGCTTCTCAATAGCAGGTTTACGATTAATACTCATTCTGTAAGCGGCTATATAGAAAGGTTAAATAAGGGGCTCTTGCCTACATCGCTAACACTTGATTTTACAAAAAAACAAAAAGCAGCCTACTACTTATTCTGGAACTCATATAATCTTAGAATAAATAAAAACCGGTTCACCGAAATGTTTGGCATACCATTGAATAGCATGTTTGGCATACAGCTATATATTGCAAAAAAACTTGGGTATATCAGAGAATATGCTGACACTTATGATCTTACTGCCAGGGGAACCGCCTTATTTCACAGCATAGAACAGGCTTATACCAGGTCATATATTGATAAAATGTGGAATATATCCAGATTGGAGCCTTTCCCCGAAAGAATAGTTCTTCGATAACCTGTTAATGAATCATTTCAATAATTTCTTACTGGTTAATTTCACCAATAGGCATGGCCATTAACGGATCACCACTAGTTTGAATTACATCTGCCAGGGCAGTGTCGTCGAAAGCGCCTACAGCTACTGTGCCCAGGCCCATTTCAGTCGCCACCAGGTAAATATTCTGGGAAGCATAACCAGCATCCAGGTGCACATAACGCTCTCCGCGTTCACCATAGCGGGACTTAGTTCTTTCGTAATACGCAACCAGGACGATAGATGCAGGTGCATCAGCTATAAAACCCTGTCCCAGGGCGGCTTCTGCCAGGCGATCCCTGAAATCCCCTGATATAACCGGTATCAAATTATGTTCAGTATGATTGTATCGATATACCCCTGCCGACAAACCGGCAACTTCTCCGGCAACAAGATAAAAGTCAAGGGGATAAAGCCCGCCTGCGGAAGGATAAACCCTTGTAGGGCCTGTTATCCCGTCAACACTTAATCCGCCTGCTGCCCAGAGAAGGTATCCAATTTCTGATAAATCAAGTGTTCTTTCTTTATAGTTACGATGCGACCTGCGCTGGTAGATGCTTTCTGCGAGGGTACCATCTTCGAACTCTACCGGTGGCAAAGCCAAATCTTCACCTGTTTCAGAATTTAAGTTTTCACCTGCTTCATCTTTTATAAACTCTCCAGGCTCCATGTCATCCTGGTTTAGTGCATCCTGGCTGCATCCAGTTAAAAAAAGAATCGTCATAAGAACAGAGACGATTGAATATCTTAATAATAAGGAAAACATTGCCTCACCCCTCTTCAAATAGGTTTTCTATAACAACTTGCGTATATCCTGTAACTTAATAAAAATGGTCTACCCTCAGAGCTGCACATCCAGTTGCAACCTCTCAGTTAAAAGGGTTTTCAAATTTTATCTTATAAATGGTCTGATTGTGACTCAGATCTTCAGTCCAGATTGTAGATATTGCTCCTGCAGGTGTTGCTCATACCCTTGACAATTGCCCCCTCGTTGAATAAAATCTAATACAACCATTTCTACTATTTTTATATTATTTGTCAGGGAGTAATTAATTTACGGAAATGAGGCGACTTCAATGGTTAAAAGAGAACTGGGCTTTGATACACTGCAGGTGCATGCCGGACAGGAAGAACCGGATCCTACAACCGGGGCCAGGGCTGTACCAATTTACCAGACAACTTCTTATGTTTTCAGGGACACCGAGCATGCAGCCGATCTTTTTGCCCTGAAGGAGCCGGGAAATATCTATACCCGGATCATGAATCCAACAACTGATGTGTTCGAGAAACGAATGGCGGCACTGGAAGGCGGGGGTGGCGCACTCGCAGTGGCATCGGGATCTGCAGCCATAACTTACGCTATACTTAACATTGCCGGGGCCGGAGATGAAATAGTTTCAGCCAGCACCTTATACGGGGGAACTTACAATCTTTTCTCCAAAACCCTGCCGCGCTATGGAATCACCATCCATTTTGCTGACCCGGACAACCCTGATAATTTCAAGGCGCAGATTAATGAAAAAACAAAAGCCCTCTACATAGAAAGTATCGGTAACCCGGAAACCAATATTATCGATATAGAAAAAGTG
>SKWE01000104.1 GCA_007129055.1 Syntrophomonadaceae bacterium | reverse complement strand
TTTAATATCTGCAGCTTAGCCTCTGCTTTCAGTTGGGAGATCATTATAGCTTACCCTCCTCTGGATCAACCAAGGCCAGTTCTTTTAAACGTCTGATAAAGCCCGCTATGCCTGTTAGCCCAGGTTTTTCTTGTCTGCCATTTGAAGTTAGCCGCCAGGCTATCCTGTTTACTGCAGCTGAAGCGGCGCTACGGGGCTTACCGATTACAAAAGGGCTAAAGCTGTGGACAGCGCTGCTTACAGCCAGGTCATACCTGACTTCTCCAAGATAATTTAACTCCATTGATGGTAAGTAACTTTGAACCACCCTGTTTAAACCGCTGTAAGTTTTGTAACCCTGCTGCAGGTTCCTGGTTGAATTAACTATCACATGGCAAAACTTCTTCAGGTTTTGTTCAGATAGAACCTTCAACATCCCATAAGCATCCGTCAGGGCAGTAGGTTCCGGGGTAGTAACAAGGATAAAGTCATCGGCCGCCCCGATAAAGCTGATCACATTTCTGGAAATTCCTGCTGCAGTATCAATAATAATATAATCGCCTTCATCCTCCAGGTCTTTCAGCTGTTCAATCAAAACCTGCCTTTTTACCCTGTCAAGATTAGCCAGGTCATAGAGGCCTGAACCTCCGGGAACAACTTTTATATCCATTGGCCCGTGCATTATAATATCTCTAATACCTTTGGTGCCATTTAAGACATCCGCCAGGTTAAAACGTGGTATCGAATTTAACATGACATCGATATTTGCCAATCCCAAGTCAGCATCAATCACTACTACCCTGTGCCCAAGCTTGATCAGGGCCAGTCCCAGGTTCAGGACCAGGCTGGTTTTACCTACCCCGCCCTTGCCGCTGCTTACAGCAATAACCCGGCACTTACCGGCAGCAGAAGACCTCCCGCGAGATTCCCCTTCCGGCTTTTTCGTGTTAACCTCTATTCTCAGCTGTTCTGCCTGATCAGCCATAGTTAACCTGTCCTCCATAAAAGTTTGGCAAGATCGATCTCTGAGGCCTGGATCAAATCTTCAGGAACCCTCTGCCCGTCGGTTAAATATACCAGGGGCATCTTGGTGTAGTATGTGCCGTTGAGCACCGCTCCGTATGCTGTTGTTTCGTCCAGCTTGGTTATTATCAACCGGTTATACTTAAGTTTTTTAAAACGTTCAGCTATATAGCCAATATCCTGCCTGCGGGTCGTCGCGCTGATAACCAGGTATATATCAGCAGGCACAAGCATATCTATGTATGGTATAAGATCGTCAAGCTGCTCCCTGTTTCCGGTGGAACGTCCTGCAGTATCAATAAATACTCGGTTGCAATCTTCAAGCCGAACCATTACTTTAAACAAATCCTGAGGTGTCATTACCACTTCAAGGGGTAAATCCATTATTTCTGCGTAAGTGCGCAGCTGCTCTATAGCTCCTATCCGGTAATGATCTATGGTAATCAATCCTACTTTTTCAGCATCATTATAGGACGAACGTGCCGCAAGCTTAGCCAGGGTGGTTGTTTTGCCTACCCCGGTTGGACCGATAAATATTTGTGAACGATGACTGAACCCATCAGTGCACTTGAATTTCCGGGCAGCCTTTTCCTGCAGGATTTCAGCCATGCGGCTGTGGCTCATGCGGCCCGGGACAGCAGCATCTTCTTCTGCTTCAACAAAAATCTCCTGCAGCAAAGTTGGATCCAAATCATGGTGCTCCAGGTAAGTGCGCCAGTAATTAGAACTTTTCTTTTTAGTTATTATCCCGGGCACTCTATGCTCTTCTTCAGCAGTTGAAGCGACCGCTGACAGCTCAGAAACGGTGCTTTTAAGCAACCTGAGTTCATCAGCCATGGCAGACATCTCTTTTTCTTTTGCCATAACTTTTTTCAACATGATTCCACTGGTCTGTTGATCCTTTTTTAGTGGATCCACACCGGCAATAATTTCCACCTGCCTGGGAGTGAAAAACCCGCGCAACCCTCTGCGCCTGACCCGCCTGCTGTGCAGGATAATTGCCTCAGGGCCAAGATCTTTTTTAATCTTAATCAGGCCTTCTTTCATATCTGCTGCCAGGTATTTCCTAATCTTCATTCTCTTTTATCACTCCTACTGCTTCCACTTTTACTTCAGGCAAAATTTCGTTAATGGACAGTACTGCCACTGGCAGGTGAAACCGGTCAAGTAATCGTTTCAAGGGTAACCTGATGGACGGCGAGGTCAGGATAACCGGTGAAATACCTTTTTGGGCCAGGCTATCAACAACCCTGCCGATACCATCAACCAGGTTTTGGGTCATAACAGGATCCATCACGGGGAAACTTCCCTGGCGGGTAACCTGGATGGATTCTGATATTTTCTTCTCAAGCTTGGGGTCAATAGTAACCACTTCAAGCTTGCCTTCATAATTTACATGCTGAGATGTAATAGTTCTGCGCAGCGCCTGCCTTACCGATTCAGTAAGGGTATCGAGATCTTTGGTAACCCTGCTCTGGTCGGAGAGTTCCTCGAGTAATGTAACCATATCATGCAGGGGCACCTTTTCCCTGAGCAGGTTTTGCATTACTTTCTGAATTTCTCCCAGGCCCAATACTTCGGGACTTAGTTCTTCCACAATTGCCGGGTTACTTTCCTTGATCGACTCAATCATTTCTTTTACGGCCTGGCGTCCAAGCAGTTCGCTGGCGCTGTTTTTTATAACCTCAGTTAAGTGGGTTATCAAAACGGTTGATGCGTCCACAACCGTACAGCCCAGCGCTTCGGCCCGGTTGCGCAGATCTGCTGAAATCCACATTGCCGGCAGGTTAAAAGTAGGCTCCTGTGTTTCTATGCCATCAATTTCGGGCGGCAGTTCACCCTCAGGGTTGAGTGCCAGGTAGAGTCCGGGTCTGACCTGCCCCCTTGCTATTTCATTTCCTTTAAGCTTAAACCGGTATTCGAAAGGTCCGAGCTGTAGGTTATCGCGCACCCTGATAGGCTGTATGATAATTCCAAGTTCATTAACCGCCTTCTTACGTGCTGCTGTAATTCTTTCCAAAAGGTTTCCACCCCTGGCTTCATCGGTAAGATCAACTAAATTGTAGCCGATTTCCACTTCAAGCAGCTCAACCTTTAGTAGTCCGCGAAAATCATCAGGCTCGGGCGGCGGCGCTACTGCTTCCTGTTCGGCAATGGCTTCGGCCTCTGCTATTACCTGCTTTTTGTCGCGGAATAAAACATATGATAAAGCTCCTCCTGCAAAAGCAAGCAGGAAAAATGGCAGCGGCGGCAAACCGGGAACTATACCGAGGAAAAAGAGCAAAACTGCCGCCAGCATAATCACCTTGGGGAAAGCAGAGAGTTGCGTGGTCATCTCTTCGCCAAAAGATGCTTCGGCAGTTGAACGGGTAACCAGCATACCGGCAGAAGTGGAAATTAGAAGCGCCGGAACCTGTGCTACCAGGCCGTCACCAACAGTTAATATAGTAAATATTGCGGCTGATTCTTCAACAGACATGCCAAGCTGAAAGACGCCAATGCCAAGTCCACCGAGAATATTGATCAACACAATAACAATACCTGCGATAGCATCGCCCCTGACAAACTTGCTGGCACCATCCATGGAACCGTAAAAATCAGCTTCCTTCTGCATCTCTTTACGCTTGGTCCTGGCTGTCTCTTCATCAATCAGGCCGGCATTGAAATCAGCATCAATACTCATCTGCTTTCCGGGCAGCGCATCCAGGGTAAAGCGGGCAGCCACTTCAGCCACACGGCCGGCGCCGTTTGTTATAACCACAAACTGAACTACGGTAATAATAACAAATACAACCATTCCAACCACGTAGTTTCCGGCCACAACAAATTGCCCAAACGCTGCAATAACCGCACCTGCGTCCGCCTGGGAAAGAATGAGCCTGGTTGAAGATATATTCAAAGCAAGGCGAAAAAGCGTCGCCGTGAGGAGTACAGAAGGGAAAATATTAAGCTCCCTGGTATCGCTGGCAAATAGGGTGACAAGTAAAACTATTAAAGCAAAAGCGATGTTAAGTGTTAGCAATATATCAAGCATCCAGGTGGAAACAGGGATGATGATAATAGCAACCATGCAGATAAAGGCTACTGCAGCCATTATATCGGTATTTGCCCGGAACAGTTTACCAATTGTATTTAATGAAATTTGATTCTTCTGCGGTAAAGCCATCATCCTGCCACCTTTCTATTAAAAGTAACTTTTCTCCCTTGCCTGGTAGACCAAGGCCATAATTTCTGCAACAGCCTGGTAGAGTTCTATAGGAATCATTTCACCGATATCAGTATGCTTCCAGAGCATCTGGGCAACCGGTGGGTTTTCTATAATTGCTATGTTGTTCTCTTCGGCAATTTCCCTGATCCTGAGGGCCAGCACTTCCACACCCTTTGCCACCACTATGGGGGCGGCATCTCTTTCTTCCCTGTAAACTAGAGCTATCGCTATCTCCGTAGGGTTTGTAATAACCACATCCGCAGATGGCACATCCTGGAGCATTCTTTCCCTGGCCAGGGCCCTTTGCTTTTCCCTGATTTTCGACCTGACAAGGGGATCCCCTTCCAGGTGCTTGTATTCGTCTTTTATCTCTTTACGGCTCATCTTCAGGCTGGTTTTATGTTCATGCCTTTGAAAAAGATAATCGAGAAAGGCAATAAACAGAAAAACCATGCCCACAATGATACCAAGGGTTGTAGTGGTATTCCAGAAAACAATTAGGCTGGCCTCAACTGTCTGGTTCACAAGTAACAGCATACTGTCCATCCGGCTGAGCAGGAAAAAGTAGGTTACAGAGCTGATAACCACAATTTTTAGTATCGCTTTAACCATTTCAAAGAGAGCTTTTTTCGAAACAATTTTTTTCAAACCTTCAAGCGGGTTCAACCGGTTTAGCTTGGGAGCCATCTGCTCGGTGGAAACAAGGAAACCGACCTGCACAAGGTTAGAAGCTACCCCAAATACCAGGGCAACAACAAAAATAGGAGCCATTATTGTAAAGAAACGTATGGTTGCTTCCCTGAAAACAACATTTGTATTGGCGTCAGTCAGGGGAAATGAAAGCATGCCGCCGATAAACAGGTTAAATGTATCTTCAAAACCGCGGAAGGCAATAGTACTAAAAATAAATAAAAGGGCCATAACAGCAAGAATATTAATTGCCGAGTTCAGCTCCATGCTTTTAAAGACCTGCCCTTTGCGACGTGCTTCCCGTAATCGATGCGGCGTTGGGTCTTCTGTTTTATCTCCGCTTTCCTGAAAAAAGAGGAACATGCTCTCACCACCCTTCCATAAACCGGTATAGGTAAGCTATAAATGTGTCCAGGTAACCTTCCCAGATAATCCCGAACATGGGAATCAGTATGGCAAACAATAGCATTGATAAAGCTATCTTCAAAGGCAATCCCAGGATAAACACATGCACCTGCGGTACCGTCTTTGCAATTAATCCCAGGCCAATATCCATAACCATCAAAATAACTATAATTGGCGCCACCATCTGAAACGCCAGGGCAAAAACATGGGCAAATATTACTAATACACCTTCGGACATCACCGGGCTCATAACACCCATGCCGATCGGAATTATCACGTAACTATCGGCAATTGCCTTCAAAAAATAGTGATGACCGTTCAGGGTCAGGAAAAAAACCAGGGCAATCAAATAATAAAATTGTCCCATAAAAGTTACCTGGCTGCCAAATTGTGGTTCAAATACTCCTGAAAGCATCAAGCCCGATTTTAAGTCCACCATCTGGCCCGCATTCAGGAACAGTGAAAACATCAGGGTTACCAGGTAACCGATTGCCAGGCCCAGCAAAACCTCCCTGCCCAGAACCAGGATCATTTCCAGGGAACCCCTGAAAACAAGGTCGGGCTGGTTTTCCAGCGATAGAAAGATCAGTAAAGCTATGACAAGCGATAAATAAAGGCGCAGGGTGAAAGGTATCCCGCGATAACTGAAATAAGGAAACAGGAAAACTATTCCCATCAAACGGGCCCAGATAAAAAGATAAGTTAACCAGTTCTCTAAATTGAGAGGAAATAGCCCTTCCACTTAACAACCTCCATTCGCCACCTTTCATGTTTATTCGCAGTTATCAAAGCATGGTTAAACCCTCTCCCCACAGCTGGAGGGTAAAAGAAACAACGTTCCCAAAAACCCATCCCCCGAAAATCATTATGGAAAGCAGCACTGCTACAATTTTTGGCACAAAAGCGAGGGTCGGTTCCTGGATCTGCGTGGTCGCCTGAAAAATACTGACAGCTAATCCAACAGCCAGCCCTATGCCGACAATCGGAGCTATCATGATTAGGACAATCATTATTGCCTGCTGAACTATATTTAACAAACCGTCAGGAGTCATAAGCCTGACCCTCCCTAATTAAAACTCTCTAACAGAGATCTGACCACCAGGTGCCAACCGTCAACCAGGATAAAAAGTAAAAGCTTGAAAGGCATTGAAACAATGACCGGCGGCAGCATAAACATCCCCATCGACATCAGGGTGCTGGCAACCACCATGTCAATAATTAGAAACGGCACATAAAGCATAAAACCCATCTGAAAAGCAGTTTTTAATTCACTGATCACAAAAGCAGGAATAAGGACATGCAGGGGAACATCGGCCTGGGTTTCAGGCTGCTCCATTCCCGATATATTAACAAAGAGCGACAGATCCTTTTCCCTGGTGTGATAATACATGAAATCTCGCAGCGGTTCTGCGCCAAGTTCAAGCGCCAGTTCCTGTTCAATTTCGCCTTCAATATAAGGCTGTACCGCTATTTCATTTATTTCAGCCAGGGTAGGCTGCATTACAAAAAAAGTTAAGAACAGGGCCAGGCCTATCAGCACCTGGTTAGGCGGAATCTGCTGGGTGGCCATGGCATTCCGGGCAAAGGAAAGAACAATAACAATCCTGGTAAAAGATGTTGTTAAAATTACAAAAGCCGGCGCCAGGGTAAGAAGCGCAATAATCAGCAGGAGCTGTAAAAACCCTACCAGGGCCTCAGGATCTTCTTCCCCTTCCCCTCCGATCTGGAGATTAACCTCGGGAAACTGAATTGGCTGTGCCGCTTCTGCGGCAGCAGGGAAAAAACCGTAAACCAGGAACATTATAAAAAAGAATATAATAAGGCCTCGTTTTACACTTGCTGTCATCAGTTCCCCCCGTGCTCCTGATCTTTTTTGTTAAACCTGTTTTTCTTCAGACCGTCTAAAATTTTAGTAAATGAACCCTTGATCCCATCATTTTTTTCGCCTTCCTCATCTTCAGCATACTGCATATCTTTCCAGTTAAAGGTTTTCAGCAAGCTTACCCCACCCTGGGCCGTGCCGACCAGGTATACTTCCCTGCCTACCTGGACCAGGATTAAAGCAGAGCCGCTCTTGGGATCAATGGGAACTCTTTCCAGGATTTTCATATAACCACCGTTCATCCCTTTATAGAGAGACCTTAATCCATAGCGCAGAACAAAGTATGCCAGCAAAATAATCAGGATCAGAAACCCCATAGATTGTAAAAGTAAACCATAATCACCCATTGTTAACCTTCTTTCCCTGCTCATTCCCGGCATTTTCATTTTCGCTGACCAGGGAAGTAACCCTGACCCCAAAACGATCGTTGATAACCACAATTTCACCATGCGCAAAAGGTGTGCCGTTAACAAGTATTAATACTCTCTCATCGGCAACCCTGTTCAGTTGAAGAACAGAGCCCTCTTCAAGATTTATCAACTCACGAACCTTTAGCTGAACCTTACCTAATTCGGCACCAACATTTAAAGTAACCCCGTGAAATTCCGGGCTTATGCCTTTCTTCGGTGCAACAGACTCAGTCTTGTTTAAAGGTTCGAATACAACCTTTTTAATATCCGGCTGCCCTGAATTATCATCAATGATACTGTTTGCCCCTTCTTCTGAAGAGAGATGCCTGTCATCCCAGGCTCCACCTGACATACTTTAGCCTCCCCAACATGTTACTGAAAAATAAATTCTTTATAATAAATTGCCCTTACTTCACCTTCAAGAAGAACATTATTAACAACTTCCAACAAATCTTCTTCCAGGGCTTTCATTCCCCCGGGCTCATCCAGGTCATCAACAGTTTTACTGCGTAAAACTTCAATTATGCTGGACCTTAATTCCGACTCCCTAGTTTCAATCTCTTTATTCAATGCTCTTTCATCATAAGCCAGGTCAATCTTCATCCGCAGAAAACGCCTGGCCACCGGGTCATAAAGGTTAACCTGAAATTCAGCCATTGGGTAAGTAAAGCGTGGAGGCACAGCTACCTCTTCCTGGGCATCCGTATCGTCTGAGCCCATAAAAGGCAGGCCTCCGCCAAAGAAAATAAAGAAAGCAGCTGTACCAAGTATTAAAAGGAGAACAACTCCGATGATTATAAAAAGAATAACAGGTTTTCTTTTTTTCTCCTTTTTACCTTCTTTGCTTTCAGCTTCGCCCTGTTCAGCTCTTGCATCTGCTGCCATTTAAACGCCTCCTAATCCTAATAGGCTTCGATAGATCTTTGCGGGGTAAAAACAGAAATAACTATAGTTACCCTGCGGTTCCTGGCCCTCGATTCAGGGCTGAGGTTTGGTTCAAGCGGCTGGAATTCACCGTATCCTGTTGCGGTGAACAAGTGGGGATCCAGCCCCCTTTCTTCCACCAGGTAACGCGTAACACGCACTGCCCTGATTACCGACAGTTCCCAATTGCTGGGAAATTCCGGCACATTAATCGGCAGGTTACAGGTATGCCCTTCAACAATAATCCCCCTGCCGAGATTTACAAAAAGCTCAGAAAACTTATCGAGAACTTCCCTTGCCTCAAGCCTTAAATCAGCCCTGGCGCGTTCAAAAAATATATAGTCAGGCAGTTCCATCACTACTCCCCGTTCGTCAAGGCGCACTTCAACCTGACCTTCAAGCCCGATTTCAGCAAGAAATGCCTCAACCATGGCCATAATTGCTTCTGCTTCCCGGGCCCGCTCAAGCATTGCCGCTTCAGAGAAAAAACCATCCTCAAAAGACCTGGAATCATCCGGCGATTCAAAAGGATCCGGGGTCTGCTCCATTATACCCGTATAGCCCATGAAAGAAGTTCTAATCGATATAATCACAGTCTGGAACCTTTCAATATCGATTACAGACATGGTAAATAGCAAGATGAAAAATGTAAGCAGCAAAGTGACCATATCTGAGTAAGTAGTCATCCACAGGGGACTGCTCAGCTCTTTCTTCGGTTTTTTGGCACGACGGCCGTTATTAACCCTTGGATTAGACATTAGTCAGCACTTCCTCTACATCATCACCGGGACTTTTACTGGCTTCTTCAAGCTGCTTTTTCTCCGTGGGAGAAAAATATGACTTAATCTGTTCCTGGAGCAGGCGCGGGTTAATTCCGCTCTGCAGGGCCAGCAAGGCTTCGATAATGATCTCCTTCAAGCGAATTTCTTCTTCACTGTAAACGCCCAGCTTGTTGGCCATGGGCAGTAAAACCAAGTTTGCTAACAGTGAACCATAGAGAGTTGTTAGCAAAGCAATAGCCATCCCAGGCCCGATGGCAGAAGGATCATCCAGGCTGGCAAGCATAAGGATAAGGCCGATCAGGGTGCCGATCATCCCAAAGGCTGGAGCATAAGCTCCCCAGGTGCGGTATAAATTCTGCCCCAGGTCATGCCTGGATTCTAGTGAGGACAGTTCTGCATTAAGAATATTACGAATATTGTCGGGTTCAAAACCGTCGATAACCATCTGCAGGCCGTTACGCAGGAAGTCATCTTCGATCTGATCCAGTTCGTCTTCCAATACCAGCAGGCCTTCGCGGCGGGCTTTCTGGGCCAGGTCAACAAAACGGGCATGCAGGTCAAGGATTGAGTTGTCCTGACGGACAAATACTTTTTTTGTAACCTGACCGACTGTCTTAATCTCATCCAGCCGAAAACTGACCAGCAAGGCGCTAAAAGAACCCCCAATGGTAATCATCACCCCGGCAGGAGTCCAAAACCCGGCAATGTCCCCTTCCATAGTGATACTGATCAAAATCAGGGTTAACCCGACTACGATTCCTACCATTGAAGCAATATCAAATTTTTTCATAACACTCTCTCCAAGTTTAAGCCCCGGCCGGGGCAATCAACCGCCCCGGCCACGGGCTATTTTGTTACCGTTTCATGTTAATTACTTCTACCAATACCTCGTCCGAAGTGGTAACCACCCTGGTATTAGCCTGGAAACCGCGGCTTGTGGTAATAAGCTCGGTAAATTCATAGGCCAGGTCGGTATTGGACAGCTCCAGGGAAGAGGAACTGATTAAACCACGGCCGCCAACGCCGGGAACGCCTGGATTAAAATCTCCTGAGTTCTGTGTTTCCTGAAACAGGTTCCCACCTTCTTTTCTTAAACCTTCAGGGTTAAAGAAGGTAGCTACTCCAACCTGACCAAAAACCTGGGTCAAGCCATTGGTATAGATACCGTTGACAAAACCTACCCGGTCAATGTTGAATGCTGCAAGTGTTCCAGCCGGGTATCCATCCTGTTCCCGGGCCACAAGACTGTTAGGACCGGCCAGCTGGGTGATGATGTCAAAGTTGGGTTGAATCGACAGAGCCTGGGCTCCGGCTGCGGGACCGAATACGATTGGTGGAGTATTTGTGACATCGATATTCCCTGATGTGTCAAAAGTAAGTGTTCCTGTCCTCCCACCAATATCGGCAGGGTTTACCTCATTATTGTTGAAATCAAACACCCTAACAGAGTATTCCCAAACATTATTATTTCGATCAGTTTGGGTAAAGTAATACTCAAGCGTATAGCGATTTCCAAGGGAGTCATAAGCATAGTATTCGTACATGTGGCTGGCAGGGTTAAAACTTGCATTCCCATCTGTAAAGCCAGTAGTATCAATTGAAAAATCAATAACAAGATCTTCAGCGATAACATTATTCACAATATCACTAAAAGTGATGATAAATGGACTGCCTGCAGTTCCCAAACCGCTAACAGAAACTGTTGCATCAACATCGGCTTCTGCGTCAAGCTCAGCTTGTATGTCATCCCTGACCTGGGTAGCGGTGAGGCCGCCCTCAACACCTACAAAAGAAACTGTTACATCAGTTGCCCCAATAGAAATTGTTATATCTAAATCGCCTTCTGTGTCATCGGATAAATATAGCCCATATGCCGGATCCAGCTGTGAGTCAAGGTTGCCGGCAAAGCGCATGAAACTGGTTGGGCGGGCGATCATGTCGTCCCCGAGTGGAATATTGATTGGTGTTTCACCATCAATATCCAGCAAGATCATCCCGCTATTATTTACCATATTTCCGTTGGAATCTAAGCCAAATGAACCGTCCCGCGTGAAATAGCGCTGCCCGGTGCCATCAAGGCGATCTGTAACCATGAAGAACCCGGCGCCTTCAATAGCCAGGTCGGTTTCGCGGTCGGTAGTGGTTATAGCTCCCTGCAGGTGGATATCAACAATGGTGGAGACGCGCATACCAAGGCCAACCTGGGAAGGGTTAATACCCCCGCGGTCCAGCGGGCCGGTAGCGCCCTGGATAGTCTGGCTGAGCAGGTCTTCAAAGCGGGCCTGCGACTTTTTAAAGCCAGTTGTGTTTACGTTGGCAATATTGTTGCCGATAACATCCAGCTTCAGCTGGTGGCCGCGTAGGCCGGTTACGGCAGCGCTCATTGAGCGTATCATTATATGTAACCTCCTTAAGCTTATATGTTTAAGCTGTTTGGTGGCGCGGCGTCCTGCTTCGATCAATCGGCAGGACAAGGCTTCCTCGAAAGGAGGTCCGGCCTTATCTTAATATAACCGCGCTGTCTATACCTGTAAAAATCTGTTCCTTTTCTGTGGCGCCATCAACTGCCGTAATAATTGTGCGGTTGGTAACACTGGCCAGCAGGGCTACCTCGCCAAACATGAGCAGTGAAGAACGGGCACCTTTTGCTTTCACTTTGTCCATCGCCTCTTCAATCCGGTTCAGGTCATCCTGGTCCAGTTCGATGTTCCGGCTTTCAATTCGCTCGCGGGCATGAGCCGAAAAAACAACCTCCTGCTTTTCCTGCAGCTTGTCGAGAACCTGGTGAAAAGATAGATTGTCACCATCTTTTGGGCTGCCGGTATTTTTTTTGCCCACCTGGCCCGGTTTTGGCTTTACAGCCGGTGTATTCGGTTGAATATGGGGCCCTGTTTTGTTAATCATTCTCTGATTCGCCTCCTTCTACCCTGAGCAGCGAACTTAGCGGGTATTCGAAGCCGCCAACCGTAATATGGGGACCTGAACTGCGAAAATCGACTGCGCTTACCGTACCGCTGACAGGCATTCCATCAAACCCGGTAACTTCAACCTGCTTGTTTAAAAGTCCCAAAGCCTGCTGGTTACCCTGGTACTTAGCCTGTTGTTCAACACTCTGCTGCAGTTGAATAACCTGCTCTAACAGGGTAAACATGGTTAACTGGGTTATCAGCTCACCTGTATCCTGGCTGCCTGACATCGGATCCTGGTAACGCAGCTGGGTTACCAGCAGCTGCAGAAAAAGATCTGTGCCGAACTGCTGGTTGGACATCATACCGGTAGAGCCGGTATTCTGAACCGGTGTTGTTCCCAAAACTGTCGTTATATCGGTCATTCATTTAACCTCCTTCAAGCCCAGTAATCGATACCTCTGACATCAGAACCAGGGGGCGCGTTCTGCAGCGCAGGTTCACCCCTATCGCTCAAGGGGCCTGTCCTTCCCTTTGAATCCTGATCCAGGATTGGATTGCTTTTCCCATCATTCGGTCTGCCTGAACCGTTGAATTGATCTTCCTTTGCCGAGAAATCAAGCTGTTCAAAATCAATTGAAACAAAGTTCATTCTCTGGCGCAGCTCAGTTATACTGTTCTCCAGGATCTCCTTAACCAGGGGTGTTTCGGCTATAATGGATGCCGAAAGCCTGCCCTGCTTCGAAAAGACCCGGATAGTCACCTCGCCAAGCTCGGGCGGATGCAGAGTCATGCGCATTTCTGCCGGGTTAGCAGCAGTTTCACGCAGGTAAACCATCCGTCCTTCCAACTGCTGAATAATACTCTCACGCAGGTTATTGGCCTGCACAGGGGTTTGAAGAATTTTGCTGGCCTGCAGGGCATCATCTCCCTGCACTGTAGGCTGCTGGAATATAGCGGCTTGCTCGACAGCCGGTGATGAGCTCTGGGGTTTTGCAGCAGCAGGTTCGCTGTTCCGCATGGCAGAAGCAAAATCTTTAGCCCCGCCTTCAGCCTGGACAGGCGGTTTTTCAAAAACAGGTTTTTGCTGCGCTGCATTTTTCAGATCATCTGCCTGATTTACATTGGCACTTCGCTGCTGCAAGTTTTCCTTTAGATTCACTTTATCAGCAGCTTCAGTTTCTACTGTTTTTTTCGCCGCAACTTCCTTCGCTGCAAGCTGTTCCGGGGTTAATTCCGGCCTGAAATCAGCAGGTTTTGTGCGGGCATCAGCGTTTTCGCCCTGTTCTTTGCTCAAGGCTATTTTAACTTCAGGAACAACTTTTTCTGCAAAAGCGACTTTATCAGCCTGAGCCACTGCGTTAAGATTTGGTTCTGCCGGTACTGATGCAGAATTCAGGTCAATGTTGAATACCTGGTTCCCTGCATCTCCCTTAGCTGCTGGCACTGCTTTGGCTGCAGTATCTTCTGGCACCGCATCCGGAATGAGAGCCTGGTGCTGGCCCAGCAGCTGCTGCAACTGGAGGAGGGCAGCCTTTGCTTCCGCGCTTAACATTTCACCTGCCAACTCATCCCCGTCCTGCAGGGGAATTTCACCATCAATAAAATGATCAAGCAGGAAGCTCAAATCACCACTTCCTTCTGCCATTGATCCAACTATTTCCTCTATTTCGGCTTCGGCCTTCATGTTACCGGCTAGCGCCTGCCCCAAAAGAGCAGCAAACTCAGAGTCTCCATCACCTTTTGCCTGCACACCCGGGACCTTTAGAACCTGGTCAAGATGTTCCAGTAAAACCTGATCTACTTTCATATTAATCACCTCCTTTCCTCACATAAGAATTCAGGACTATTTCATCGATAAGGTTTCTCTCCATTATCGTTTCCTGGCGATGATGCTCAACCTTTGCTTTGCCTTTCAATACTTCCAGCATACGTTTCTTCTGCCAGCATTGCATTGCTACCTGGCGCTGTTCTTCAACCTTGCTTTTAGAACGCTTATATTGTTCAGCCTGCTGATTTAGCCTGTTTTTCAAGAGATCGCTGTATTCCTGTGTTACCTGCAGGTGTGGCAGTTTAATCTCCTGCTGAACCTGCTGCCGCCATTTATCTATTATTTCCTCTTCTTCTTTCCTTAAACCGCTTAGCCTGGCAATTTCATTCTCCATGGCCAGACGCCGCATGCCCAGTTCTTTTTTAGCCTCTTCCTCCTGGAGGTTGCGATAGCTCAGTAATCTTTGCAATCCGAATCTAAAAGCGCCCATCTGCTATTTCCTTCCTGAAGATCAGGATGTTACTTTACTGAGCAGGGCCAGGGTTTCATCAAGACTGTATTTTTCTTCCGGC
The DNA here is from genome assembly GCA_007129055.1 of Syntrophomonadaceae bacterium. Taxonomy (GTDB): domain Bacteria; phylum Bacillota; class Dethiobacteria; order DTU022; family DTU022; genus SLQM01. The sequence continues at coordinate 8,594 of SKWE01000104.1, read as the reverse complement.
TGCTGCTGCAAAAACTTGAGAAGCTCAGAGCGTTTCTGGATGGCACGGTCTATATCAGGCTGTGAACCAGGCACATAAGCCCCAATGTTAATTAGATCTTCCATTGATTCATAAGTAGATAACAACTTACGGGCTTCTGCTGCCAGGTCCCTGTGATTATCATTAATCAAATTTAACATTAACCGGCTATTGCTGTTTAAAATGTCGGCTGCCGGGAAATGATTTTGCGATGCCAGTTTACGCGATAAAACAATATGACCATCAAGAATACTACGCACGGCATCGGTGATTGGTTCGGTAAAATCATCCCCATCTACAAGAACGTTATAAAAACCGGTTATACTGCCCTTGCTGGAGGTGCCCGAACGTTCAAGAAATCGAGAAATAAGGGCAAATACAGAAGGGGTGTAGCCCTTTGTTGAAGGCGGTTCGCCAACGGCAAGGCCTATTTCCCTCTGGGCCATACAAAAACGGGTTACAGAGTCCATCATAAAAATTACTTTCAACCCGAGGTCCCTGAAATACTCAGCTATAGTTACTGCAACCATGGCCCCCATTACTCTTTCAAGGGCAGGGCGATCAGAGGTTGAAACCACGACAACCGAACGTTTAAGGCCTTCATCACCAAGGTCGTTACGAAGAAAATCGCCTACCTCCCGGCCCCGTTCGCCTATCAGGGCTATAACATTAACATCTGACGAGCTGTGGCGGGCAATCATGCCCAGCATAGTGCTTTTACCAACACCGCTTCCGGAAAAAATCCCGATCCGCTGACCTTCTCCACAGGTCATCAAAGCATCTATCGATTTCACACCCGTCTTAAGGATAGAGTTTATTGGCTTGCGCTCCATGGGATTCGGGGGCTTGCCATTTACCTGGCGCTCTATACCTTCACCGGGAGCAAGGGGGAGTGCCCCTGTATCAAGCAGGTTACCCAAACCATCTAACACCTTTCCTTTCAACTGGTCATTGACCCTGAGAGAAAAACTTTTCCCTGTCGGTTCAACAACACAGCCGGGAGCTATCCCCTGCAAGTCACCTAAGGGCATTAACAAAGAACATTTTTCCCGAAAACCGACCACTTCGGCTATAAAAGTAGACCCGGTATTAGAATGTATATAGCAAATTTCGCCGATAAATGGCCGTATACCACTGACTTCAATAACCAGGCCGATTACCTGGCGTATTTTCCCCTTAACCCTGCCCCCCTGGAGAGCAGTTAACCTGGCAATATATTTACCATTGGATGTTTCAATGTTTGCCATAAGAAGAGTCTTCCTCCTCGACTGCTTCTTTCTCTTCCTTGCGGGCAAGATTCATCAGCATCTCTTTCAACTGCTCTTTCTCTTCCTCTAACAGGTATTCAGCTACCCCGCTTTCCGACTCAATGCGGCAACTGCCGCGGGCCAGCTTACTATCAGAAAGAATTTCCAGTTTCACTATATCCGTAAACTCTGCTTTTAACTGCTCGCCATACTGACGGCAAAGGTCAAGGTCCTCCGGGTTAATGTAAAGATCAACCTGTTCCCCACCATTAAGCATATTCATAGTCTCCCTGACTATCGTTTTTACAGTATCGGGCGCAATTTCAAGCTGTTTGTATACCAGCCTTTCAGCAACTGCAATTGAGAGCTCAACAATTTTAGTTTCAGATGAAGCTATGATCTCTTTATAGCGCTGTTTCGCTTCCCGCAGGTTTAATTCTGCCTCTCTCAATTTCGCTGCCGCGCTTTCCCTCATCGAGCGGCATTCATCTTCCGCCTTTGCCTTACCCTGCTCATAGCCTTCGCGAAGGCACTCCTGCATCCTGTCTTCCAAAATTTTTTCAGCTGTTTTCTGTGCTTCCTGCTGAATATACTGCTTGTCCAGATGATTCTCATTTACCGTATCTGACTGTTCATCCTGGTTGGAGGAGTTCTCTGCCCAATTCTCATCACTTGACCCTAACCCGTGACAACTTTCTGCCTTAACTTCTTTTACCGGTTCAACCCAGTAGGATATTTCTCCACGGGCAGCTCTTTGCTCGGCAACTTCTGCAGGATCGAGATGCGCAGGTTTTTCCCCATGCGTGTCATCGTCTACCGGACTACCGTCACAGTACGAGCAATTGCCGCATATGGGGGGTTTCTTATAGACCTTGTTAGGCGATAATCGCATCGTCTCCACCCCGGGATATGATAATTTCTCCACTCTCATCTAAACGCCTGATAACAGCCACTACACGCTGCTGAGCTTCTTCCACTTCACGCAGGCGCACCGGACCCATAAACTCCATGTTTTCCTGCAGTATTTCTCCGGCCCGCTTGGAAATATTCCTGAATATTTTATTCTTAACGTCATCGCTGGAACCTTTCAGGGCCATGGCAATGTCGTTATTGTCAAGGTCTCTTACAACTCTTTGGATTGATGCATCATCAAGATTAACAATATCGTCAAAGATAAACATCTGCTGTCGTATTTCCTCTGCCAGTTCAGCATCTTCTTTTTCCAGCTCTTCAAGAATTAACTTTTCAGTTCCCCGGTCAACATTATTTAGAATCTCTACTATTGCCTCTATACCGCCTGCAGCTGTAAAGTCTTGCTGGAATATGGTGGAAAGCCTTTCTTTCATCACGCTTTCCACGCTTTTAATAATCTGGGGGGAAGTTCTTTCCATCATGGCAATACGCCTGGCTATATCGCTTTGTATTTCCTGGGGCAGCTCTGATAAAACCATGGCTGCCTGATCCGCGTCAAGATAGGAAAGGATGAAAGATATAGTTTGCGGATGCTCCTGGCCGATCATATTAACCAGCTGTTTTGCATCGGCATTGCGCACGAAAGTAAAGGGCTTAACTTTACTCTGTTCCTTGAGCCTTTTCATTAATTCTGAAGCTTTCTGTGGTCCAAGAGTCTGTTCCAGGATCTGCTGCGCGTAATCGTAACCACCGTCAACCATATACTGCTGGGCTTCGTTAATCACGGTAAATTCATTCAACACTTCATCCAGCTGATCTCTTTCAACCCTGGTAGTATTAGCAATTTCCATACTGATCTTTTCAATCTCGGACTCACTAAAGTGCTTCAGGATGCTGGCAGAAACATTCGGCCCCAGCGCCAGAAGGAATATAGCAACTTTTCTTAAACCTGATATGTTTTTTGTAGCAATCATATTTTAGGTTACTCCTCCTGCAGCCAGGTTTTTAGCAACCCTGCAACACTTTCCGGTTCATCCTGGGCCATTTTACGGATTGCCTTGGCCTTGCTTTCAGCTTCTCCGGGCTCCAGGGCTTCAGACTCCTCAATAATTCTTGATTCCATTTCTTCCTCAAGCGACATAGCGTCATAATCACGCTCTTCTTCTTCCCGACGCCGTTTCCTGGCTCGCATGATCATGAATAAGACAAGGAGCACAAGCAGCAGGACTGAGGAAGCAATAATAATCCATAATAGTGGAATAGGAAATGTTTCAGGTAAAAATGGATCGGGGTCTGGATCAACAATCCAGGTGGTATCAAAAGGTAAAAGCTGAACGCTCAGGGTGTCGCCCCTGGCTTCGTCAAGGCCTATTGCCGAGTTAACCAGGTCTGCGACCTGTTCTTCCAGGAATGGATCGGCTCCTTCGTTATCAATAATTACCGCAGTTGAAAGCCGGATTACCTGCCCGGGCGCTGCAGCAATATATTCCCTGGTTTCACTAACTTCATAATTAACTATTTCTTCTTCCCGAAGATAACTGCTGTCTCCACCGCCACCTATAACTGCTGCCTGGCCCGGAATGTTAGGTTCTCCAACTTCTTCCTGGGGAGGCATGATATTTTCAGATTCTTCCCTGATTATATGAGTAGAGCGCGGGACGGGGTTATCATCATATATAACGCTGGTTAGTTCACGGGTATCAAAATCGAGGTCGGCAGAAACCATGGCTACGGCCCTGCCTGGGCCATAAACCTGTTCAAGGATGGAACGCAGCCTTCTCTCCAGCTCAGTTTCGAACTGCCGCTTTAACTGAAGCTGTCCCTCAACCGCGCCTGAAGCAGTAACACTATCAAGCATGGCAAAAGCATCGTATAAAATGTTACCGTTAGCATCTATGATGGTTACGTTTTCAGGAGTCAACCCTTCAACGCTGCCTGCCACCAGGCTTAAAATACCCCTGACCTGGTTTTCAGTCAGGCTGGCCAGGGGGCTTAATCTTAAGAAAACAGATGCTGAAGGTTCCTTTCTGTCCCTGATAAAAACGCCTTCCTCGGTAATAACAAGGTGTACCCGGGCCTGGTCAACGGCATCTATACTGGTTATCGTTCGTCTTAACTCCTCTTCCAGTGCAATTTGCCACTGTACCCTTCTGTCAAAATCGCTGGCTACTAACCCCCCATTTTCAAAAAGGGCAAACCCGATTCCCTGTGCATAAAGATCGGGTGAAAGTGTAATTCGCAGCCGATCCCTCTGGTCCCGCTGAACCAAAATGGTTGTCCCGTCATCGGCCAGCTCGTAATTAACCCCCATCTCTTCAAGGGCACCGGCTACTTCCCGGGCCTGGACAGGATCAAGGCGGTGAAACAAAACTTCCATATCATCGGGAGTAATGGCATTAAAGGATAAAACTATGATCAAAACAAGGCTGAGCCCGGCTACAGTTAGTATGCCAATCCTGGCCGGAAGAGCCAATCCTTCCCAAAAACTGCCAAAACCGCTTTTCCCGGTACTAGAGTCAGCATTGGTCCTTGTGTTTATATCAGTTTCACTGTAACCCTGATCATTGGTTCCAACATTTGGTTCGTCAGCCATGATAGCACCTCATGAGATTAAATCTGCATTCTTGAAATTTCCTGGTAGGCCTGAATGACCTTGTTAACGACCTGGGTTGTTAACTGCAGGCTTAATTGCGCTTCTTCTGCTTTGATCATCACTTCATGCAGGTTCTGGATATCGCCGGTTAAAAGCTGTTCAGTTGCCCTGTTTGCATCAACCTGCATACGGTTAACATTATTTAGTGCGCCAAGCAGGGTATCTGCAAATGTTAGATCTTCTTTCTCTTCTGCCCTGCCCGGAAAAACAATATTTCGGTCAATTATATTGCGATCAACCAGTGAAGTTAATCTACTGCCAGTTATTTCTGTCAATGCAAGCACTCCTCCTAACGCCCGATTTCAAGAGCTTTCATATAAATACTTTTTGCTGTCTGAATTGCGGTTGTGCTTGCTTCATAAGAGCGCTGTGCCGTAATCATATCAGTTATTTCCTTGGCAATTTCAACATTGGGGTAGCGGACATAGCCATCTTCACCGGCATCGGGGTGTTCCGGGTCGTAAACCATCATCGGGTCACGATGATCGGCCAGGATGCGATCCACCCTTACCCCGTAGCCTCCGTAGGTCCTCTTAACCTGCTCGCTTGGAACAAAAGGTACGACAATCGCTCTGCGGTTACGGGCCACTGCCAGGTCTTCGGCAAAAACAACAGTCCGCCTCCTGTAGGGCCCTCCTTCAACAGTTCTTGTCGTATTCATGTTAGCGATGTTGCCGGCAATGGTGTCCAAACGCGTTTTTTCTGCTGTCAGGGCAGAGCCTGATATCCTGAAATCAGGAAACATACTCAAACTTAACGCCTCCCTTCATTGATCACAAAGCGCCAGTTGCTAAATCTTGTATTAAGCTGCTGTACATAGGTATTATAGCGGATCTGATTGCTGACAAGATTCAGCATATCGCGTTCCAGATCAACATTGTTTCCGTCAATACGCCTGACTGTGGTAGTATCTTTCACAACCTGGGGAGCAATTTCAGGTGCGGGAGGTTGAGGGAAATGTTTGTCATGTGTCCGGGTTAGAGGTGTAGCAGCATGTCCCCTGGCCCGCAGCAGTTCTTCTTCAAAGGTAACATCGCTGCGTTGAAAGTTGGGGGTATTTAAATTGGCAAGGTTATGCGCTGTAACCTGTTGACGTAAGGCAGCAGCATTCAGCCCCCTGGACAAACCTGACATAATGTCATCCCTAAAAAAAGTCACGGCTCCACCTCCACTTTTATGCGGCCGAATGAAAAAACGAGACATCCTATTGGCTGCCTCGTGGTTAATAGTCTGGATTTTCCCATAAACTAAAGACCGGCAACCTGGCAATCCAACAATCAGGATCCATGGTTTTGCGTCCCCGTATCACTACGGGTTTGCCTTTAACAGTCCTTCACAGTTGTATTATAGCAGAGCCATAATCAACCGGTCAAGAAAATTTTAAAATATTCTTAGCAATGATAACATTTATTTAATAATTTAGGCTTGGTTTACTGCCTTTCGACAAACAAATGTTATATCCTGCTTTTTGGAAATATTTTTTATTAAATAATGTCTGTTAGTAAAATGTGTAGGCCTAATACTATGAGGTGTTTAGCAATGTAAAGAGCGATTAGCAATCTTTTTTTAGGAATAGTTCTTTTTTTGAATGAGGGTTGCTGTAGGCGTTTAATGTTTTTTTACCCGAAGATAACTTAGAAATGGTTATACCTGTTGCTGCAAGTGTTTCTTCAAGAAGCCTGCGGTTAGTTTCACGCTGTTCCCTGGCTGCTTTAAAATTTTTTGCAAGTTCCAGTTTATCACTAACCGGTATTTCCTGCTTTAATGTGAGCCATTCTGCAATTTCTATCAGCAGGGAATCAATCTTACCTGCTGCTTCAGCCATCTTCTCTTCATTCGCAGCTTCGATAGCAGCACGCTCTTCGACCTGGGCAGATTGCAAATGCTTTAGCAGTGCAGTAACGCGCAAAGAGGGGTTGCTTTCATAGTTTCCTGTTTCTTTTACGAATGGTAAGCTGATTAGTGTTCACCTCTTTTAGTTTTCTGGCCCAGCAACTGTATCGAGCGGTACCCGCATATCATCACAGCGGTGAGGTACTATCATCTGCTTTCCCCTTCTCTGGGCTACATTGATCAATATAGGAGCGGCCAGGTTTGTGTAAAGTTTATCGCCCTCCAGGGTAACTGTAGTAAATATAACCAGGTCTTGATCTTTCTTCAGCATCAGGTCACGGCGGTCACTGCGCTGCAGCACCACCTGGTAACGGGGGAAAAAGGGCAGGGGATCAACCAGGATCATGCCTATGGAAGGATCTTCTGCAGCTACTAGCATGGCAAACAACCTGTTGTCGGGTACAGGTTCAATTAAAAATCGGCGGTATAGCTCTAACCCCGGAATACCGCGCGGAAACAAAAATTCAATAATCTTACGCTGGCTGTTTTCCACTGCGGTCTGTTCTGCTGACATGGCTTAACCTCCTTGAAGCATTTCTGTTAGCGCATATAGTCGACCAGGCTGGGCTGCAGCATCATAGATGCCGTTGACAGGGCTGCCTTGTAGGCATTTTCCTGCATCATAAATTCAGTTATAACCTGGGCTAAATCAATATCTTCAATATTTGAACGCACTTCACGCAGGTGCAGGTTTTCATTGGATAATGTATTCTTCATAGCGTCAACCCGGTTTGAACGGGCCCCTACCTGGGCCAGGTTCTCCAGGAAAAAGTCAACTGCCGCATCCATTTTCTGCAGGGCCTCGCCACCCAGGGCTTCACGGTCATTATCGATCAAGGCCCAGTAAACATCGAAAACTGCTTCGAATACTTCCTGCTCCATGCCAAATGATTTCAATCCAGTTAGGTTCATAATAATTTCCTGGAACGGGCTAATTTCCTGCACCCGGTCCTGGTTATCGCCGTAATAGACGGGAAACCCGTTGCGGTCGTAGTTAAAGGTCTGGTTGCCGGGCAGCCTTAGCAGTTCCAGGGTTTGCGCATCTACCCTGATAAAGCCGTTGTAAGCTTTCCCGTTATCAATCGAGCGCCTGAAAGTATCGAGGCTGAAAAACCGCAGGTCCCCATTAAAGGCATCATTAAATATATATGTTGTTTCCGAACTGCCACCGCGGTAGTCACCACTGACAACCAGGCGATCATATGCTGTGCCTGAAGCAACCTCCGGCGTAACCCCGATTACAGCACGATCTCCTTTTGTCAGGGCCCGGGCATCTTCAGGCTTAAGTTGATCCAATCCGCTAAAATCTATCTGCACTCCGCCTATGTTAACTGGTTGCGAAGTATCCCCTCCGAAAACAAGGGTGACAGAGCCGGCATGGTTAGAATAATTACCATCAAGATCATATTGATGGGAATTATATTCAAACCTCACTTCGCCGGTTGAAAGGTTGATTTCCCGCACTTCCAGCTGGATCGAGGCATTTAAATCCTCCCCACTAATAATATTCATTGAAACCATTTCACCCGGTGCTGCACCGGTGAAAATGGAGCCACCGTCATTTTGCAGGTATTGCTGAACAAGCTTAGCCTCGGCAGAAATGTTCGTATGAGGAGTATACCTGGTTTCTTCTAAACTGTATGTGCCGTTTTGCAGACCTTCAGCAACCACCCTGTCTTTAATGCTATAGGGTACGCCGCCCCGCAGTTCATCTAAAATAAGGAATCCGGCGGCGGGGGAAGCGGCATCATCTTCAGTTTCAAAATTTGCACCAGCAGTCCATGTCAGATCCATTGAAGATTTTAATAGGGCGCCACTTTTTTCATCAAGAGAAAAGAAGGAAAAAGTATGAGTTGAATCAACCAAAGGAT
>SKWE01000207.1 GCA_007129055.1 Syntrophomonadaceae bacterium | reverse complement strand
TACGATGCCATTGCCAACGATAAAAAGGCCAACAAAAATAGCCAGGTAGCGTAATATGGTCTGTCTGATTTTTTTACCGGTAAATTCTAGTTTCATGGAAGCTCCTTCTGTTATTATGATTAATCATATCACTAACTGCTGTTTTTACTAATCTTTTTTTTCTTTTTCATCGGTCTGATCAGGCATTTTCGGCCAAATCCAATCAGGTCTTTTCGTCCGGCTTTAACCAGCGCTTCATGAACAAGACCGTACACTGTAGGATTCCTGTATTGCAGTAAGGCCCGCTGCATCGCTTTTTCGTGAGCAGATTTTGCTACATATACAGGCTGCATTGTGCGCGGGTCTGTTTCGGTGTAAAACATGCATGTGGAAAGGGTCCCGGGTGTTGGGTAAAAATCCTGAACCTGCTCGGGCATGTGCTGTTCATGTTTTTTTATAAATTGGGCCAGTTCAATAGCAGCATCAAGATCAGAGCCGGGATGGCTCGATATAAAATAAGGAACCAGGTATTGGTCTTTACCCAGTTTTTCGTTCATCATTTTATATTTCTTTTTAAATTGCAGGTATAAATCTTTTCCCGGCTTGTTCATCATCTTCAATACCCCCGGTGAAACATGCTCCGGGGCCACTTTTAGCTGCCCGCTGATGTGATGGCGGCATAGTTCTTCCAAAAAAGAGTCATCCTGGTCATGTAACATGTAATCATAACGAATGCCGGAACGGATAAATACCTTTTTTACCCCTTCCAGGTTGCGAAGTTTACGCAACAGGCTGATATATTCACTATGGTCTGCCTCAAGTTTTTCACATGGCCCGGGAAACAGGCACTCCCTGTCCAGGCAGGCCCCTGTTTTTTCCTGTTTACTGCAGGCCCGCCTGCGAAAATTTGCAGTTGGGCCTCCCACATCGTGGATATATCCTTTAAAATCAGGATCGGAAATTAGCTCTTCGGCTTCTTCCACAATTGCCTCGATGCTCCTGCTTTGCACTACCCTTCCCTGGTGAAAGTGAAGCGAACAAAAGCTGCAGCCCCCGAAGCAACCCCTGCTGCTGACCAGGCTGAAGCGAACCTCCCCCAGGGCGGGAACACCTCCCGCTTTTTCATAAACAGGGTGGTACGTTCTATTGAACGGGAGCCTGTAGATCATATCCAGTTCTTCGGTTGAGTGAGGTTCGGCTGGTGGATTTTGTATTACAAAGCCTTCTTCATAAGGTTCAGCCAGGGTTTTCGCCTGCATACCATCAGAGTTCCTGTATTGAACCATGAAGCTTTCAGCGAATAATTCTTTCGATATTTTTAGATCCCTAAAGGAGGGTAAAATAATAGTCTCTTCGGGATCGGGTACCTGGTTTGTGAAGCAGCAGGTTCCCCTGATATAGGTTAAATCTTCAACCCTGAGGCCGCTTTGCAGCGCTTCGGCAATTTCAACTACCGGTTTTTCTCCCATGCCGTATACTAACAGGTCGGCTTTTGAATCTACAAGGATGGAAGGTTTGATCTTGTTCTCCCAGTAGTCATAATGGGCAAAGCGTCTCAGGCTGGCTTCAATGCCGCCAAGAATCACGGGAACATCCGGGAAAACCTCTTTTGCTTTATTGGCATAAACTATTGCTGCCCGGTCCGGGCGCAGTCCCGTTCTGCCGCCGGGGCTGTAGGTATCACTCTTACGGCGTTTTTTGGCCACCGAATAATGGGCCACCATGGAGTCAATGTTACCCGCGCTGATCAGAAAACCGAGCCGCGGTTTTCCCAACTTACTGAATTCATCCCTGTTTTTCCAGTCCGGCTGGGCAATGATTGCCACCTTAAAACCGTAGGCTTCCAACAGCCGGCTGATAATGGCCGGGCCAAAGGAAGGATGGTCAACATAGGCGTCACCGCTGATCAATATAAAATCAGCCTCGTCCCACCCCCGTGCAACCATCTCTTCCCTGTTAATCGGTAAAAAATCTTTACGCATCATTTGTTAATCCCTTATCATCAAGTAATCTCAAAGATATTATAACGCAAATTACCCCCGCCTGTCCGTTACGGCTTGCAGGGCATAACCTGTAACCGTATAATTGTATTAATGCTTTTATTTGAAAGTAAGGTGATCCAATGTATCCATTAAAATACGAAGGCGACATTTACCGTCCGCCCAGTGAAGCAAAAAGCCTGATCCTGCAGGCTACCGTAGGCTGCTCCCATAACCGGTGCACTTTCTGCGGAATGTATAAAAGAAAAAAATACCGGGTGCGGGATTTTGGGGAACTTGAGAAAGAAATTATCATGGTATCGCGCATGATGCCGAAAACAGCGCGTATCTTTTTAGCTGATGGCAATGCCCTGTCCATACCTTTTGAGCAGCTTTCAAAAATACTAAGTGCCCTTCAGGATGCTTTTCCACAGTTGGAAAGAGTTTCATTATACGGAAACCCACAGGATCTCCTGGAAAAGAGCGTTGAACAGCTAAGAGAACTAAAGAAACTAAAGTTGGGCATAATATACCTGGGTATCGAAAGTGGGAGTGCGGCAGTCTTAAAAGATATTAACAAGGGTGTTACCCCGCAGCAGATAGTTGAAGGGGCTTCCGGGGCTAAAGAAGCGGGAGTTCCGCTTTCAATAACAGTTATCAACGGGCTTGCGGGAGCTGAAGGGTCTGAAGAACACGCAAAAGAAACTGCCATATTATTAAACAAAATTGATCCCGAATACCTTGGTCTGCTCAGTCTGATGACTGTGCCGGGTACTACAACACACCGCCGGTTTAAGGAGGGGTTGTTAACCCCCTTAAACCCCTGGGAACTACTCAAAGAGATTCGGATGATGGTTGAGGGGCTTTCCCTTACCAGCTGTGTGTTTCGGGCTAACCATGCTTCAAATTACCTGCCGATAAAGGCGGTTTTATCACAGGACAAAGATCGCTTGTTGGCCGAACTTGACCAGGTGATAACAAAAAAAGCCCCGGGTTCCCTGAAAAGTGAATACCTGAGGGGCCTTTAAGGAGGAAATAATTGTACCAGGGATGGAAGGTTGCCCTGGCCGGGTTTTTTATAAACCTCGTCGCCGGGATAATATATACTTGGAGCATAATAGCAACAAATCTACATCATAACCTTGGGTGGACATATCTTGAGGCAACCATGCCTTACACCGCCTTTGTCCTCTTTTATCCGCCGGCCATGATCTTGGCAGGCAGGTTACAGGACCTGGTAGGCCCGCGCCGGATGGTTATAGCCGGTGGGGTCATTTTGTCTGCAGCAACAATGGCCAGTTCATTTGCTATTAACCCGGCGGGAATGGTCATTCTCTGGGGGTTGGTTTGGGGTATTGGAGTGGCCTGCTGTTTTGCTTCGCTTACCCCGGCGGCAATTAAATGGTTTGAACCTGAGAAGAAGGGCCTGATTACAGGAATTGTAGTATTTGGTATGGGGTTTTCTGCTTTCATAACTGCGCCGCTTATTCATTACATGATCACAGCCTACAGTGTTGCTTTGACCTTGCAAATAGCGGCGGTAATACTTCTGTTTGGTATTCTTATACCGGCAAGGTATATTGATAATCCACCCATAGCGCTCAGCCGTGAAAACAACCGGGATTTGCCTGCCCCTGATATCAGGATCCGTGATATATTTCGCTATCCCCAGTTTTACATGCTCTGGTTCATGTTTTGCTTTATTGCGGGAACGGGTCTCACCTTTGTAAATCACCTGGATACAATTTCCCGAGCCTATTTTTCTTTTGAAAGAGGCTTTCTTGTAGTTTCAGTATTTGCCTTTTTTAATGCCTGGGGCAGAATAATAGCCGGTCTTGTTTCCGATCGTATTGGGAGAAAAAATGCAATGACGCTTTTTTATTCTTTCATGTTTCTTACCTTGATCTGGATTGTTTTTATGCGTACTCCCCTGGTTCTTTTTGTGGCGGTAGCGATTATTGGGTTATCTTATGGCAGTATATTTTCGCTATTTCCGGCCTCCGTCTCTGCTTTTTTCGGCGAGAAGAATTTTGGCCTTTTCTATGGTCTTATCTTTTCCAGTATGACAGTCGGTGCAATATTTCCGCTTTTTACGGGTTACCTGTATGAGCAGAGGGGTGATTTTACTATTTCATTTCTTGTACTATCCGGCTTTTGTATGCTTACTGTTGTGCTATCACTTTTAATAAAAAACCCTGCTAAAAACTGAACAACTGCAAATAATACGCAGCCAGGTGTGCAGGCATAGCTGCGATAAGTTGAAAATAAAAAAGGGCAGGTATAACCTGCCCTTTAGAAGCTGCTGAGGATATTATACTTTATCCTGGGAAAAGCCTTTAACCAGTGAATAACACATGACCAGCATTACCAGCATAAAGGGGAAAGCAGAAGCGATAGATGCAGTTTGCAGCGCCCCAAGACCTCCTGCTACCAGCAGAACGGCTGCAACACCGCCGAGCAGAATTCCCCAGGCTGCTTTCAGCTTCTTGCTAGGCTCCTGGCTTCCGCCGGAAGTCAGCATGGCGACAACAAATGTTCCCGAGTCTGCCGAAGTAATAAAGAAGGCAGCAATCAGGATTATGGCCAGGAAAGAGGTAACAGCGCTGATCGGGAAATTGCCCAGGGTAACGAACAGGGCACTGGCCACATTTTCTGTTACGGCCGCTCCAATTCCCGCCCCGGCATGGATATCTAAATTCAAGGCAGTCCCTCCGAAAATTGCCAGCCAGATAAAGCTAAATGCCGTTGGTGCAAGAAGGGCGCCGACTATAAATTCGCGGATAGTTCTACCCCTTGAAATACGGGCGATAAACTGCCCTACGAATGGCCCCCAGGCAATCCACCAGGCCCAATAGAAAACTGTCCAGCCGCTGATCCAGCCTCCTTCGATAATCGGGTCGGTCCAGAGACTCATATAGATCAGGTTTTGCAGGTAGTCGCCAACAGTATTGGTCAGTATATTGAATATTTCACGGGTAGGCCCAAACAGGAGCAGGAAAAACATAATTAAAAGAGCCAGCCTGACAGTATTGTTGGCTATAAATTTAATGCCCTTTTCAATTCCCATCACTGCGGCCAGGGTAAATACGCCGGTGATTACGATAATGATTAGAATATTAACGAAGTTATTGTCGGGTATACCGTAGAGCAGGTTCAGGCCTGTGTTGATCTGCATGGTGCCCAAACCGAGGGAGGTACCAAGGCCGAAGACTGTGGCGAAAACAGCAAGGATATCTATAGCCTGGCCTATTGGGCCGTAGATCTTATCCCCAAGAAGTGGGTGGAATACAGAGCTAATCAGGGCAGGCATACCCTTACGGAATTGAAAATAGGCAAGGGCCATTCCTACCAGGGCAAATATAGCCCAGGGATGTAGGCCCCAGTGGAAAAATGTGTAGCGCATGGCCAGTTCAGCTGCCTCAGCTGTTTCTGCTTCCCCGAACGGTGGGCTCATATAGTGATACATCGGTTCAGCGATACTCCAGAAAACAAGGCCTATTCCCATGCCGGTAGTAAAAAGCATGGCAAACCAGGCGGGAGTGCTGAATTCAGGTTCTTCATCGTCTTTTCCAAGCTTTATTTTGCCGTAGGGTGAAAAGGCAATGCCTGCGATGAACAGCAGGACAAAGAAGACGGCTGCCAGGTAAAGCCAACCGAAGTTAACGGTTAGAAAAGTAAGTGCGCTGCCGGCAACCATACCCAGGTTTTCCGGGAATGCGGCTCCCCAGGCAACAAAAAGAAGGGTTAACAGGATAGAAATATAAAGGACATTTTTACCTGCTGAAGAAGTTGAATTATTCTTGTTTACACTCATTCTAATCTTCCTTTGCTAATAAATTGTTAACGAGTGCTATTTTATTATGCATGTGAATAATATGTCAAGCGAGATCTGTTTTGATCATGCTTTTTAGTTTTTCACCTAGCACAGCTTCTGCTGCAGCTGTCTCAAACTTTAAACCGGCTTCCAGGGTCATATTCATTGCCGCGTTTATTGAACGCTTTGAAGCCTGAACTGCTTCTTCCGGGTTGGCAGCAATGCTTTGGGCTATTTCATTTACTTTATCCATAAGTTCATTTTCAGGGTAGATGTGGTTTACTAAACCAATGCGCAGCGCTTCAGCCGCATCTACTCGTCTGCCTGTGTAAATAAGTTCTTTAGCCATTGCCGGGCCGATCAGGCGGGGCAGGCGCTGGGTTCCGCCACAGTCCGGAACTAAACCGAAAACAACTTCCGGAATAGAAAAAACAGCACTTTCTGAAGCGAGGCGAAAATCGCAAACCAGGGCCAACTCTAACCCTAATCCAATGCATCCACCGCGAATAGCTGCGATGACCGGAACGGGTAGTTTTTCGTAGAGGGTTAAAACCTCGCTCAGGTAGCTTAGGGTTTCTGTGCCGCTGCGCAGGGTTCTGTCGCCCAAGAACAAACCTTCTGAAGAAGCTTTATTTATATCAAGGCCACCGCAGAACGATTTTCCTTCCCCTGTTAGAAGCACTACTTTAACATCCGGATTTTTCCTGATTGCATCTGCAGTATCCTCAAGGGCCAACCACATTTCTCCGTCGAATGAATTAGCTTTGTCTGGCCGGTTTAAGCTGACCGTGGCAATCGAATTTTCAACTGAGAACAGGATTCTTTCATTGGACATTTAATATAACTCCCCCTTCAGGCGGTTTTAAAAGAACTTTTTATGAAGCCATTTTATCACTAATTCTTCAGTTCTACTATTTTATAAGTCTAAATTGATGACAAACAGCTTGACTAACTGCTTATGTCATTACCATTGTGCAGTTGCAGCGCAATGGCCGGTGAAGCAAAGGCTGGAGCAGGCCGGCCTGCACGGACGCAGGCCGCCGAGAGCCAAGTTACGGATGACGCGTCTCGAGGGCAGCCTAAGCGCAAGCCTGAAGCTGAACCGCTGCCATTACCTGTAACGGAGCCGGTAATGAACAAAGCAGTTAGATGAGCAGCTATCTAAAAAGGAGTCAAAAGAACAAAATAAGCTATTTTTGTAAGTATGAAGAAAGGAATTTGAAGGGCAAATGGCTAATAGTTAGAATAGAGCTTCAAGTTATACCTGCCATACAAATTTAATAGCAAGTGGCTGCAACGAAAGGGATATTATGCTCTCAGCTGAACTGGCCCGCTATATTTCTGAACTAAACTATGAAGATTTACCCGGTGAGGTAGTTAATGCAGCCCGGATAGCAGTAATGGATTGGCTTGGTTCAGTGCTGGCCGGTTCACAGGAAGAACCGGCAAAAATGGCTGCCGGCATCATTGCCAGGGCTGGAGGCAACCCCCAGTCTACCCTGATTGGCTTTGAACGTAAAAGTTCTGCCTTGAATGCTGCTCTGCTAAACGGGCTGTCCTGCCATATTCTCGAACTTGACGATCTTCATCGCAGCTCAATCCTTCACCCTGCAGCGCCCATTATTTCTGCCGCTGCAGCAGCAGCGGAGGAGCTGGAAAAGGGCGGCACCGATTTTATAGCAGCCCTGGTTGCCGGTTTTGAAGTTGGTATTCGTATTGCCGAGGCAGTTACTCCTTCCCACTATTATTACTGGCATACAACAGCTACCTGCGGTACATTCGGGGCCATGGCGGCCGCTGCGAAAATTTATAACCTGAAGCCGGAAGAGATAGTTTATGCCCTGG
>SKWE01000081.1 GCA_007129055.1 Syntrophomonadaceae bacterium | reverse complement strand
GGGGTAAGATGTTCAAAACGGCTGATCACTGCGGGATGACTCATAAAAGTCAACATCTCTGTCCTGGTAAAACGGCCGAAAGGAAGTTTAAGCAGCAGGTTCATCGCTTCAATCATTTTGCTGCCTGCCTTGCCCGGCAGATCGGAAACCGTAAAGGGCAGGTTTTGACAGGCGTTAAAAATAGTTTCTATCTGGGGCAGGTAGCGTTCGTGCTCAGCGCTGTTGATAATAACGGCAATATCACTGAATCTTAGGGGAACCTGTCCGTGTAAAAGGCTATCACTGCGCATCAGGTTCCAGATTTGATCAGCCACCCATTCAACTTCCCTCCGCACAGAAGGGGCAGCTACCATTTTTATTGTGTCATCTGTCTGCAGAAAGCCATCTTTTATGGTTTTTTCAGGATTCCTGTCTAAAATATCTTTTTGCAGGTGATGCAGCAGCCCGCTGCCGCCTTCCAGGGGATTGACAAAAGCATCGTAGAAATCGCAATCGGTTAATTCGCCCAGCAAACGAACATGCTCCCTGCCGGGCCGCCCCCAGTAGCGAAGCGCCGGGTTGTCGGCTTCGAAAAGACCGAAAGGGTCATCTGTACCAGGTTCTTCCCGGCCTTCCCACATCTTTTTTTTGCGCCTGTAAACTTCGCGGCCCAGGCGGTGAATATATTCCCGGTCTGTTTCTACATCTTCCCAGAATTCAGCACAGGGGTTTAATGAATAAACATATAAAGTGCTTATTTCACCGAGCCTGGCAAACAACACCTGGTAAATTCTGGCCATGTAGGAAACCCCGAAAATATGAACAGGTTTCAGGCAGGTTTCTTTCGGCAGCTCAAAAAAACTGCTGTTATAAGCCAGTTGGTCTATGGTAATCCATTCTCCCCCTCCGGGCGGTCGGTTTTTCTCCAGGATACCTCCTGTTCCAAAAACGGAAAGCCAGAGGGCTTTTTGCCAGCTTACTGTTTCGGTCATATATGGTTCAGCCCTTTCGGGTTTGCCGAAAGGGTGTGCATCCTGGTCTTCAAATCCGCTGCCGCCTGTTTCTCCCCGCCAGGCGGAAATCATCTCAGGCCGGGAAAATGAATATTCCTGGAAGAGCGATGCCATCCTGGATGCCAGTTGAACCCTGCGGATATCGGTACCGTCAACCCCCAGGTAACTGTCGAAGCCCGCGGAAAGATTATTTATTGTGTTATTGAGGTTTTTATTTTCAAGGTAACTGTTAATTGGCCTGAATTCTTTATTTTGAAGCAGCTGGTCATCTAAAAGGGCTGCCAGGATCGCGGCTTCCGTTATCTGGTAATCTGCAAGCCTGAACTTTTCGTGGAAAGAGGTGCTGACCAGCCCGCTGATGTAGCTTTCAAGCCATTTGAATTTAACGTTTGCTGCGATACCTTTGGCCTGTGCTATCCCCAGGCGAACCCAGCTTTCCATGTTGCGGTTGGGTACAATAATCTCTACCGGTTCCAGCGGGTGCAGCCCTTCCCCCTGCACTTGCTCCAGGTTAAAAGCGAGGTTGTTCAGCAGGGCTTCAGTTCTATTTGAATAAAAGAGTTCAATCATCTGGTTTTTCTCCACTCCTGGTTTTTTACATCTTCCAGTTGGTTGTTATTAAATTCTATTTGCTTGCAAGACTATCCTGCTGTTGGTGTGGGTGGGAAATTGAAAAGGAAAACCAGGGGAAAACAGGATAGAAAGGTACTTACTGTTTTAGATTACTATGGTAGGAACTATCCCCGTGGCTATAAAGTGGCAATAGGCTTGACAGTGTACTTTTTTAACAATACAATTTAGCTGTTTGATACTAAGAGATGGAAGACATGCAGATTAATTATGCAAACTCTAATTGGGATTATAGAAAACTACAGCCTTTCCGATTTCTTTTATGATCTAATCCTTGTTGGTATAGCTTACGGCTATATTTTAATTACCATCCTTATACCTGTATACCTGCAGAAGAAAAACTTAGTTTCCAAGTTTGTTGCCAGGAAAATAGTGCACCTGGTTACGGGACTGGTGGTTCTGATAGTTCCGTATTTTATTTTACCGCTTTATGCTGTCTTTATTGCGGGAACTTTAACGGTTGCAGTATATTTCAGCTCCAGGGACAGCTCTGTTAAACAGCTGCAGGAGCTGTATGAATGTATCGGAGAGGAAGCGGAAGAAAAAATTGGGCGATTACAGGGCCCACTTTTTTATAGCATCTCAATTACCCTGCTGATTACACTTTTTGTGCTTTTTGCCCCGAAACAGCTCTATTTTCCGATCTGTGGAATTTTAATCATGATTATCAGTGACACGTTGGCATCGATAGGTGGTAAAAAATTTGGCAGGATAAAAATATCTATTGCTTATACCGGTACAGAGAGGACGCTTGAAGGGTCCCTGGTTTTTTTGGTTTCCGCCTTTTTACTATGCTTTACGGCATTTTACCTGTTTGGGATATTAACCCCTGCGAACCAGAAGGTTCTGTCGATTGAAACAGTGTTTCTATACTCTGCAATTACTGCCTTTGCCGGAACCATAATTGAAATTTTATCTCCTTCCAACCTGGATGACTTAACGGTTCCCATAGCCACCACGATTGTGATCTATTTGCTTGCGCTTTTTACCTAAATCAACTATTGCAAACTATACTGATCAGTTAGGCCCCATTTTCCCAATTAGAATCTTTTGTTTTTCGCTTATAGCTACCCTGCTTGCCCTTCAGCAGAAAAGCGTGTTATTATTTTAGCAATTGAGATATGATCGTTAACGCTGCTGCAACTTGTTAAACGTGCCTTTTGATGTTGCTATTTATCAAAATAGTTGCTGGAAAATGAGGTGCAAGGTGAAAGAAGAATCCGGTTCCTTTAGCTCCAGTTTAAAAGATTTTCATGATCTTTCCCTTAAATTAATTGGCCTTGCAGATAAGGGCAGGTTTAATAGCGATTACTTTAGGGAAGCGGCCGATTTGCTGCTTCCTTTTTTGAAAGCAAAATGCTTGAACTACCTGTCTGACGATGCAGAAAGTTACTACAGGTTCACTTATTGTTTAGATGAAAACGATCATGGTAAAATTGCCGCCAACTTTGTTTCTTATGATAATCTCACTGATATTATTCCCGGGCATGAAGCTATTAAACCTATTGGCCTCACATTAGAACAGCTGGAAGCTGCCACGTTTACGGGCATGATTGCTGATGGTGATCATTTACTTGCTAATGGAGATGTTTACTTTTCCGATACGAGAGATCTTGAACTATCTTCAGCCTATTCCACTATATTAATCCTAAAAATTAAACAACAAGAACAGGTAGTAGGCGTGATCTCTTTAGGCTGGCATCACAAAACAGTTATTGCTGTAAACGAAATGGAGCTGCTGCATTATATAGCCGATATTATTGGTTTTTCAAGGACTCACAGGCGGGCTAAATTTCTTTTGGGGGAGAGAATTAAAGAACTAAAAACGATCTACAAAATATCCAGGCTGGGAATGGAACCTGGCAAATCCCTTGATGATGTCCTGGCCGGGGCAGCTGAAATAATCCCACCGGGCTTTTTACATCCGGACTCAGCTTGCTGTAAAATTGTATATGCCAACAGGGAGTTTGCAAGTAAAAACTATGAAACCCCCACATATTCGTTGAAAGCAGATATCATGGCAGGAAATGAAGTGAAAGGCCATGTTGAGGTAAGCTATACCAGCAAACTGGACAGCATTAGTAAATCACCATTTTTAAAGGAAGAAGAATCAATGTTGGAAGCTATCGCGGGCGAACTTGGCCATGTTGCAGAGCGGAAACACTTTGAAGAAGAGAGAGAAAGGCTTCAGCAGCAGCTTCTACATGCTGACCGGCTGGTTACGGTTGGGCAGCTTACCGCTGGCGTTGCCCATGAACTAAATGAACCGCTAAACGGAATACTGGGATTTGCCCAGTTGATAAAGAAAAGCGGCAGCATTGATCAAGGCGTCGAAAAGGATATTGATAAGATCATCAAGGCGTCCCTGCATGGAAGGGAGATTATTCGCAAACTGATGTTGTTCAGCAGGCAGGCTGAGCCGGAGAAAAAAATGTTTAACATTAATGAGCGAATTGATGATGGGCTCTACCTGCTGGAAACCCGGCTAAAGAAAAGTAATATCATTCTGCATAAAGAGTTTGAAGATGATCTGCCGCTGATCGAAATTGATCCATCGCAGCTCAACCAGGTAATGGTTAATTTGGTGGTAAACGCAATCCAGGCTATGCCTGACGGAGGCACACTTACCATCAAAACAAAAAGCCTAATCAATGCAGTCAATGTGATAGTTGAAGACACAGGTGTTGGAATGGATGAGGAGCAAATTAATAAAATTTTTATCCCTTTTTACACCACCAAGGGTGTTAATGAAGGAGCAGGGCTCGGCTTGCCGGTTGCCCTGGGCATTGTTCAATCACATCATGGTACAATAGATGTAAAAAGCGAGCCAGGGAAAGGTACGGTTTTTACCGTAAAACTGCCAGTAAAAGAGGAGAAAAAAAATGGCTAAGAAAACCCGTGAAGAAATCATTCTTGTTGTTGATGATTCACCGGAAACGCTGGAGGTTCTTCACCGCAGTATTGAATTTATGGGTTTTGAAGTTTATTCTTGTGAGAGCGCCGAGGAAGCAATAAAAATATTGGAAGACAATCATATAGACCTGGTTATCACCGACTACCACATGCCCTTTGTCGGGGGGCTGGATTTGATTCGGCATGTAAGGGATAACTACCGGGAAACAGAAGTTATGATGATCACCGGGTATGCCTCAGTTGAAGGCGCCGTAGAGGCAATTAAAGCAGGTGCGGAAGAATACCTGGCAAAACCTTTTACCGATGAAGAGCTTGAACAGGCTATTGAAAATTCAATTGAGAAACTAAGCAACCGGATTGCATACAAGGCGAGCCCTACCAGGGACCTGGCGAAGCAGTACGGCCTGCTTGGTGAATCCGAAAGCATGACCAGGGTCATCAGCACTATAAAAAAAGCTGCCTCCAACAGCCATCCGGTATTGATTTCAGGTGAAAGAGGCACGGGCAAAGAGCTTGCTGCCAGAATTATTCATTATGAGGGCGAAAAGCAAGGGAACCCCTTTATCATAGTTAACTGCCGGGAAATACCGGAAAGTAAAATGGAAAGTGAAATATTTGGCTATCTTTTATCTGATGGGAAGAAATCAAAAAGTAAAAGTAAAGAGACTGCCGGGTCAGAGAAAATAGTCAGGGACGGACTTTTGGATTTGGCCGGTGAGGGCACTGTATATCTTAAAGAAATAAGCGAAACCTCCCTTGCAGTTCAGGTAAAGCTATTATCAGTTCTTACCAGCGGAGAGTTTACTCCTGTTGGTGATAATAGAACCAGGAGAGCCTCATGCAGGATAATTGCTTCAACCTCCGGGGATTTGCTTGAACTGGCCGGAAAAGGCCACTTCCGGGAAGATTTGTTCTTCCGCCTGAACATGACAAGTCTTAACCTGCCTCCGCTTCGTGAAAGGGAAAATGATATATTGCTGCTTTGCAGGCATTATTTGTCTAAAACCTGCCTGGAAAAAGGTCAAGGCGCTGTGCCCGGGTTTTCTGAACGTGCTTCAAAGGTTTTGCTTCAGCATGCCTGGAAAGGCAATGTGACAGAGCTGCAAATATTAATGCGTGAGCTTGCCGGTAATTTGCCGGGAGAATTAATCGAAGTTGCTGACCTGCCTTATTTCCTGCGCTATAATTTGGCTGAAGATAAAAGGTTGGATAAAACCCTGCAGGAAGTTGAAAAAGACTACATCAAGGAAGTGCTGGCGAAATTTAACGGTAATAAAAGCAAGGCCGCGGAACTGCTTGCTATTGACCGGAAAACATTACGGGATAAGCTGAATAGATAGTTTGCTTTTATATAAAATCAAGCCCTATCCCTGGA
Organism: Syntrophomonadaceae bacterium; assembly: GCA_007129055.1. GTDB lineage: Bacteria > Bacillota > Dethiobacteria > DTU022 > DTU022 > SLQM01. Next base: position 1,725 of record SKWE01000081.1, on the reverse strand, counting down.
AACGAACAGGGCTTGATTAAACTGCTTATAACTGCTGCCAGCTTTAAATCACACCGTAGGCAAGCATAGTCCTGGCTACTTTAAGGAAACCTGCTATATTTGAACCGCATATATAGTTGCAGCGCTGGAAACCATATGCTTCCGCGGCGCCCTGGCATTCGTTATGAATATTTTTCATGATGATCTGCAGGCGGTTATCAACTTCCTCTTTTTCCCACAAAAGTTTCATGCTGTTTTGGCTCATTTCAAGCCCGGATACCGATACGCCGCCCGCGTTTGCTGCCTTGCCGGGCCCGTAAAGCACATTGCTATCCAGGAATACATCTACGCCTTCGGGAGTGGTTGGCATATTTGCCCCTTCGGAAACGCAGAAACAGCCATTCTTAACCAGGGCGATAGCCTGGTCTTCGGTTATTTCATTTTGGGTTGCGCTGGGGAAGGCAATGTCGACTTTTATTGATTGGTCCTTGATAACTTCCCAAACTGATTTTCCATCATAATACTGTGAACCCGGGTATTTTTCTGCATATTCTTTGATTCTTTCCCTGCGGTTATTCTTAAGGTCCATCACGTATTCCAGTTTTTCCATGTCAATTCCTTCAGGATCAATGATGGTGCCTGAACTGTCTGAGAAGGATATGTTTTTACCGCCCATTTGAATTACTTTTTCCGTCGTATACTGGGCAACATTTCCGGACCCTGAAACGGCTGCCGTTTTGCCTGCTAAGGAGTCATTCCTTGTTGCCAGCATTTCTGCTGCAAAATAAACAGCCCCATAACCGGTAGCTTCAGGCCTGATCAGGCTGCCGCCGTATTCAAGGCCCTTGCCGGTAAGCACGCCCGTATGTTCATTGCGAATCAACTTGTAATATCCGTATAAATAGCCGATTTCCCTTCCACCAACCCCGATATCTCCTGCGGGCACGTCGGTTTCAGGCCCGATGTGCCGGTATAGCTCACGCATAAAGGCCTGGCAAAATCTCATCACTTCGCTGTTGCTCTTTCCTTTTGGATCAAAATCACTGCCGCCTTTAGCGCCGCCCATGGGAAGGGTGGTAAGGGAGTTTTTGAAAACCTGTTCGAAGCCAAGGAATTTAATAATTCCCAGGTTTACAGAAGGGTGAAATCTAAGGCCGCCCTTGTACGGGCCGATAGCGTTGTTAAACTGGATCCTGAAGCCCCTGTTTACCTGCACCCTGCCTGAATCATCAACCCATGGGACCCTGAAAATTATCTGCCTGTCCGGCTCAACGATTCTTTCATAGATGCCTGCTGCAACAAACTCCGGGTGCTTATCAACTGTAGATTCAAGGGAAAGCATAACCTCTTCAACTGCCTGGATAAACTCCGGTTGTGAAGGGTTCTTTTCTTCAGTTTTTGCAATTACCTCTTTTAGATAGCTCATCTCATACTCCTTTATATTTGTTATGCTAAAGCTAATGATGTAATGAAGCGGTTAAAAATTAATCGCTAAATGGATAAATAATCCCCACAAATCATATAATGTATTATAGAATAGTAGAAGTCAAGAAAAAATTACTGCATTTATGAAAGTATGACCATATAATGAAGACAGGGTGGCAATATGGATTTAGAAAAATATGAAGGGCTTTTTGTGCCCCAAAAATCTAACCTCTCCATTTTTCATGACCTGATGCCGTTCAAGGTCAGGGAAATTCTCCTGGTGGCTACAGTATACGATGCCTATATACTTGAGCGCGAAGG
>SKWE01000225.1 GCA_007129055.1 Syntrophomonadaceae bacterium | reverse complement strand
CTCAGCGCTTGTGCCTTCGGTAACTATTTTGCCGTGCGACAGGATATAGTTGCGGTCTGCCATGGCAAAGGTCATACTTACATCCTGTTCGACGAGTAGAATAGTCATGCCTGATGCCTGAATTTCCTTAATCTTGTCGAAAACTAGCTGCTTAACCTGGGGGGCAAGGCCTGTAGAAGGTTCGTCTATACAGAGCAGAAGTGGTTTTACCATCAGTGAACGGCCGATGGCAAGCATCTGTTGTTCCCCGCCGGAAAGGGTGCCGGAAACCTGGTGACTGCGCTCCTTTAAAATGGGAAAGATGTTGTAAACTGATTCTAAATTATCATGAACCATTTTTTTATCTGTTATCAGGTATGCGCCGGCCATCAGGTTTTCATAAACCGACATTTCCGTAAAGGGGCGCCGTCTTTCTGGGCAGTGGATGAGTCCTTTTTTAACTATATCATGGGGTGGAAGTTTAATTATTTCTTCACCGTTAAATCTAACACTGCCCTCAATTCTAATATCGCCGTAGCGGGTTCCTTTTAAGGTTTCACGTTCCCAGCGCACAAGGCCTGTAATGGTGCGGATAAATGTTGATTTTCCAGCACCATTTGGCCCAACCAGGCTGACCAGTTCACTGCTATCTACATTCATGCTGACATCATTTAAGATCATTGCTGTATCATAAGAGACAGTCAGGTTATTTACTTCAAGCATCAACTAGACCACCTCCTTGCCAATGTATGCTTCAATCACATCTTCATTATTAATTATTTCTTCAGGGGTTCCAACTGCCAGAACTTTGCCGAAATGCATCACTATTACCCGGTCGACGATTTTCATAAGTTCATGAAGTTTATGTTCAATTATGATCATTGCTGCTCCTTCACTGTGCAGCCGGCCAAAGCGTCCACCTTTGTGGAGCCTGCGGACAGACTTGGCCATCAGCTCGGTTTCAGTAGGTGTCAGGCCCCCAAAGGGTTCATCGAGGATCAGCAGTTCAGGTTCAGTAGCGATTGCCCTGGCAACTTCCAGGCGTTTTAAGTCTCCCTGGGACAGGCGCGAGGCGGGTTCCATGGCCAAATCTGATATACCGGCGAATTCAAGGGCATCCATTGCTCTTGCTTCCACCCTTTTAACCCACTCACCCCTTCTCGAGGTGCGCGGTCCCAGGCAGGGAACCATTACATTGGCAATAATCGGCAGACGGCGAAATGGACGGGTGTTCTGGAATGTGCCGGCGATTCCTTCACTGACAACGTTCCAGGTTTTCATGTTGGTAATATCTTTGCCCTTGAATATAATTTTACCGCTGTCTGGCCTGAGAATACTCATGATCAGGCGAACCATGGTTGTTTTTCCCGCACCATTAGGGCCAATCAGGCCAACCATCTCATCACGGGCTACATGAAAGCTGACATCATTAATTGCATTTAGTCCGCCAAAGCTTTTGGTCAGGTTTTTAACTTCAAAAAATGGTGTAGTCAATGCTATACCTCCTCGTCATGCTCTTCTCGCAACTCGCGCCTGGATATTTTACCGACATCTGTCTTTGGAAGTTCTCCGCGGAACTCACAAACCTTTGGAACCTTGTAATGGGCAAGGTTTTCCTTGCAGTAATTAAGGATATCTTCTTCGGACACTTTACCCCGAGCTTCAGGGTGCAGGACAACATTTGCTTTTATATACTGTCCCACCTTTGGTTCGGGGACCCCTATAACACCTACTGCCTTGATCTGGGGATGTTTATACATTACTTCTTCAATTTCACGGGCGAAAACTGAGTAACCTTTGTATTTAATCAAATCTTTTGCCCGGTCATAGAAGATAAAGAACCCGTCTTCTTCCATCCGGACCAGGTCTCCGGTTCTCATGAAGCGCATTCCGTCAACATCGAGGAAAGCTTTTTTATTATCCTCATCCCTGTTCCAGTAGCCCTGCATCATATTCGGGCCGTGCAGGATCATTTCACCCGTTTCACCGACAGGGATAAATTCATCGGTATCTGGATCGATGATAGCGGCCGTAACATTGGGCAGCGGAAGGCCAAATGATCCCGGCCTGCTGTTGCCCAGCGGGTTAACATGGCTAACACCGCTTGTTTCGGTCATCCCATAACCTTCTGTAATTACACTGCCTGTCCGCTTGGTCCAGCCTTCGTGCGTGGTGACATGAAGTGTATCGGCACCGCAGGTGATCATTTTTAAACGTTTCCAGTTAACACGGTCTGTTTTTTCATATTCTTTAAGGTATTCAAAGAAGGTGGGAACGCCGAAGAAAGTGCTGGCCCCGTATTTTTCCATGGAGTATAGGATATCGTCGATGTCGGGGGTGGTGAAAAGAATGAGGGTTCCACCCGTCAGCATGGTGTTAAGCATCACAACTACCTGGCCATAGATATGATAGAAGGGCAGGAAAGCAAGAACAACTTCATTTCCTTCTTCAATAATCGGCCAGGAAGCTTTAATCTGCGCCTGGCAGGCAGCAAGGTTCCTGTGAGTTAGCATAACACCCTTTGGTTGGGCTGTAGTTCCGCCAGTATAGGGAAGGGAGGCCAGGTCTTTTGCGGGATCTATCTCTACCTGGGGTAGGTTAGGGGCTGTTTTTTTGATTAAATCTTTCATGCGGTAAAAGCCTTCTTCTTCAGAAATTGTGGGCGTGGGGACCTCGAGTTCGCTAAAAGCTTTTCGCAAAACGCTTTTGCCAATCATGCGCCTGATGGTAGGCAGGTAATCGCTGATGCCGGTAAGAAATATGCGTTCTAGCTTAACCCCTGTTTTTGCGATATTATCGTAAAGGATGTCCTGACAAATAATAGTGCGTGCCTCACTGTCTGTAAGTTGGTGTTTTACTTCACCACTGGTATAAACGGGACTGATTGGGGTTACAGTGCCTCCAAGTTTAAGGATGGCAAAATAGGCAATTATATACTGGGGGCTGTTAAGAAGGTAAAGTGCAACTTTGTCACCTTTTACAACTCCCAACTGGGATAAGGCCGTAGCAAAACGATTAACTTCATCCTGAAGATTTTTAAAACTGATTTTGTTGCCATAAAAAATAACCGCCGTTTGATTGGCGTATTTTTCGGCAGCCTCGTCAAAAAGCGCGACCAGTGATTTTTCTGGTACCTCTAATGTGTGAGGAACATCTTCATGGTACTGATTCAACCAAGGCTTCGACAGGTATGAACTTTTGTTGTCCACTATAAATTGTAGCCCTCCTTTGTAGGTATTGATGCATATTTCTAAATTACTTAATATTATAATAAAAAAGCCTTCGTTATACAATATGAAATATTGGTTTATTTGAAAAAATTAGACCTATTTAGATTATAGATTAGATGCCAGGCGGGAGGGAAATTATAAAAGGCACGGGATATAGTCCCATGCCTGATAATTATTAGCTCTATTGTATGTTAGATTAAAGTTACATGCAGCTTATGTTTGCTAAGCAGAATATTTAACCAAGGCTGCGGGTTGCCACGATATCAATATCAGTATCCATGAGGTTTTTAATAATTACGGCACCCATTTTGACCGGGCCTTCAATTTCTACCTTGTTAATTTCTTCCATTGCCTTATAAACCAACTCTTTAGGCAACGGTTTACTTGTTTTTACCGGTAGCCTGGGCAGAGGGGTGTTACGAATGGCTACTGTTGATGTAAGTGTGCGGGTAGGGTTATGGAATTCCTCATAGGCGTAATCTTTTCCCTTTTTGCATTGAATGCCGCGCACTTTAAGCTCACCGGGTTGGTCCTCTTTTTTACTAACCTGCATTTTGCAGCCAAGCGGGCAGAGGATGCAGATCATTTCTTTTTCTTCCATTATGCTTTTTCCCCCTCAACCAGTTCTATTGAAAGTGCTTCAAAAGGTTCTACAGGCAGGTCTGCCTTGCTTAGTTTTATGCTGACCATTTCTCCGGGAGACAGGACTTTCTTTTTAACCTTTTTTACTTCCATGTCACCAGCTTTTAAAAGCAATTCAGCATTCTTGTGCTGGCCCCTGACGCGCATGTAAAGTTCGATTATATCATCCATCGCACCTGTTCTTACCTGGTGAGGTACGATATAGCTAATGGCGTTTAAAGGTTTTGTTTTAAAAGTAAATCCGCCGAGTTTAGTTTTTTCTTCACAGCGTTTTATATATTTTGCCGCCCCTATCCCGGCCCGCCAGCTCTCCATGGAGACCCAGTCAACCAGGTCGTGGACATGGACAACGTTACCACAGGCAAAAATGCCTTCAACGCTTGTTTCCATTGCTTCATTCACTACAGGCCCCCCGGTGGCCCTGTCCAGCACTACACCAGCTCCCTTGGAGAGTTCATTTTCCGGTATCAGGCCTCTCGAGAAAAGAATTGTATCACATTCTAATTCGCGGTATGTTCCGGGAATCGGTTCTTTTTTCGAGTCGGTTTTAGCAATAGTTATTCCCTCAACCCTGTTTTTACCTTTGATATCAACAATGGTGTGCTGCAGGAGCATGGGAATGCCATAATCTTCAACACATTGCACGTAGTTACGGACCAGGCCTTCCGAGTAAGGTTTTCTTTCAATCACGGCAACAACTTCCGCTCCTTCTAAAACAATGCGCCGGGCCATGATTAAACCGATATCGCCGGAGCCGAACACGACGACTTTTTTACCCACCATGTATCCTTCTATATTTACGAAACGCTGGGCTGTTCCGGCAGAGAAGATGCCAGCCGGCCTGGTGCCTGGAATGTTAATGGCACCGCGGGTTCTTTCGCGGCAGCCCATTCCAAGTACGATTGCTTTTGCCTGGATGGTTGTCAGTCCATCGGCGGTATTGACGAAGGTAACTTCCCGGTCCCTGCTGACTGATAAAACCATGGTATCAAGCTTGCAGCGGATACCCTTTTCTTTAAGCATGTCGATATAGCGTTCAGCATATTCCGGACCGGTAAGCTCTTCCTTAAACTGGTGCAAGCCGAACCCGTTATGGATGCACTGTTGAAGGATGCCGCCCAGTTCATGGTCGCGCTCTATGACAAGGATACTATCTGTGCCCTGTTCCCTGGCCGCTACTGCTGCAGCCATTCCTGCAGGTCCGCCGCCAATGACAACCAGGTCGTACAGTTCTTTTGCCCCTTCTTCAAGGGTAAGGCCGCTGTTATATGGTAAGCATTCGCCAACCGGGCCGCTGTCACGTAGCTCGATGGTTTTATCTTTGGTTGTGCCGGTCAGGATGTGGGAACCCGGGTTGTCTTTTATCACATCCGGCAGGTTTATTTCCAGCTCCCTGGCTATGATTTGCATTACCCGCGGACCGCAGAATCCTCCCTGACAGCGTCCGCCCCCGGGACGGGTCCTTTTTTTAATTCCATCAACGGTGCGTGCGCCAACAGGTCCCTCAATGGCTTTTACTATTTCACCCTCGGTTATATTTTCACAGCGGCAGATAATTCTACCGAAGCGGGGATCTTCATCTATCAGTTTATCCTTAGCTTCTTTATCCAGGTACATAAAAGGCGTATGGCTTTTTACCATGGGTATGAAGTCCTGCTTTTTTGCAAGACCGCCTATAATTTGATCCAGAATACCGGTTACGTGAAGGGCGATAGCCGGCGCGGCAGCAAGGCCGGGTGAGTCTATACCGGCAACGTTAATGAACCCCGGGGTATGACTTGATTCTTCAATGATAAAATCACCGTGATCTGTTTTAGCCCGCAATCCGCTGAATGAAGTAATAACTTCATCGAAGGGCAGGTTCTTCTTCAGTTTCTCTGCATTCGCACGGATATAAGCCAGGCCGGCAGTGGTTGTCTCTGTTGCATCAGGCGAATCAACCTTTTCTGCATTAGGGCCGATAATCAGGTTGCCGTGGCAGGTAGCGGTCAACAGCACTCCTTTTCCGAGAGCAGTGGGGCATGGAAAGAGGACATGTTTAGCATAACGTCCGGTTTTTTTGTCCAGCAGGAAATATTCACCGCGTGTCGGCTTTATTTTAAAGCCTGGCGGGTTTAAGAGTTCGTTTATTGTGTCGGCATATAGTCCGGCTGCATTGATAATATATTTAGTTTTGATAACCTTTTCGTTACAGCTAATGGCAAAGCCGGCATCATCATTAGATATGGCGCTTACAGTGCTGTCAAAAAGGAATTTTACGCCGTTGGCAGCCGCGCTTTCGGCCAAAGCGATAGAGAGGAGGTAGGGGTCGGTTATGCCCGCCGTTGGGGCATATAAGGCTCCAATTGCTTCATCATTTAAACCGTCTTCAATCTGATGCAGTTTTTCTTTAGCTATAATTTCCAAACCCGGGATGCCGTTCTCCCGGCCTCTTTTGTAAAGATTATGCAGTGTCTTCATTTCATCATCACAAAAAGCTATAACCAGTGAACCGGTACGGTGAAAAGGAACATCAAGTTCGCTGCATAAATTTTCATAAAGCCTGTTGCCCTCTGCATTTAATATAGCCTTAAGGGTACCCGGTTCTGGATCGAAGCCTGCATGGACTATGGCACTGTTGGCTTTTGTGGCCCCGTTGGCAACATCGCTGTCTTTTTCGATTAATACAATCTTAAGGTTATAGCGTGAAAGTTCCCTGGCTATGGATGTTCCTATGATTCCTGCGCCAATTATTGCAACGTCGTACAATTGATAACCTCCTAAATGTAGCTTTTTCCTAATCATCAGGCAATTAATATTAGCACATTTTAATGTAATCTATTTAAGTCCTTCAATAAAAACATTAATCCTGCTCAGACCTTCTACAATGTTTTCCATCGAAGTGGCAAAAGAAAGGCGCATATAGTCTGATGCCCCAAAACCGGTGCCGGGAACTACTGCAACTTTCTGATCTTCAAGCAGCAGCGCTGCAAAATCATCACTGCTGTTAATGACTATTCCATTAGCCTTTTTGCCAATCGCCCCGGCCATGCTTATAAACATGTAAAAAGTACCCTGGGGCTCAAGAGCATCCAAAAGAGGCGTTTCCTTGATCTTTTGATACATGAATTTGCGGCGCTCATCAAAGGCCAGTCGCATTTCCTCTACACAGTCCTGCGGCCCTTCTAACGCGGCCATGGTTGCCTTCTGGGCGATCGTATTTGGGTTTGAGGCGGTATGGCTTTGAACATTAGCCATTATCTTGGCCAGTTCAGGCGAAGACGCTGTGTAGCCTATTCTCCAGCCGGTCATGGCATAACTTTTTGAAACACCATTTACCAGGATGGTTAGCTCTTTGACACGATCATTGAATGCTGCAACGCTGAAGTGATCACAGCTGCCATAAATCAGGTTTTCGTAGATTTCGTCCGAAATGATATAAATATTTTTTTCCACGCAGAAATCTGCTATCGCTTTCAGCTGATCCCTGCTGCATATTTGACCGGTAGGGTTAGAGGGGCTGTTTAGAACAAGGGCCCTGGTTTTTTTGCTGAAGGCCTTTTCCAGGTCTTCAGGGGTGACTATGAAGCTGTTTAGTTCACTTGTTTCTACAGGGACCGGAATCCCGTCACTTAGCTTAACCATTTCCGGGTAGCTGACCCAAAAAGGGATTGGTATTAATACTTCATCCCCCGGGTTAAGGATTGCAGTGAAAACATTGCTTAAGGAATGCTTTGCACCGTTGCTTACCACTACCTGGGCAGGAGTATAATCAAGATTATTGTCCCGTTTTAACTTACGGCATATTGCTTCCTTCAGTTCGGGAGTACCGGCTGCCGGTGTGTAGCG
>SKWE01000131.1 GCA_007129055.1 Syntrophomonadaceae bacterium | reverse complement strand
TCTGGCACCGCTGTTGCCCTGGTAAACGCCATCGCCAATGTAATAGTTGCTGAAAATCTCCACGATCTTGAATTTATTGAAAAACGGACAGAGGGTTTTAATAAATTCTGCGATGAACTTGCCGGCTATACTCCTCAAAAGGTATCAAAAGTCACCGGCATAGAAGAAGAGTTGATCTATGAAGCGGCAAGGACTTATGCCCTTGCAGAAAAAGCTGCCATCATCTCTACTGTTGGTGTTGAAAAAGAATCGGATAATACCAACCTTGTCCTGGCGCTTGCCAACCTTGCCCTGCTGACAGGTAACCTGGGTCGCGAATCGACGGGACTTTACCTGCCTTATGGGGAAAATAATTTACAGGGCATAGCCGACATGGGAGTTTTATCAAATCTTTTTAGCGGTTACCAGCACCTGGACGATAAAGACGCCCGTGACAAGTTTATGCGCAGCTGGAATATTAAACTCTCAGATCAACCCGGACAAACCGCTGCCCGGGTATTTGAAACTGGCAGGCGGTCGGGAATTAAGGCCATGTATATTCTTGATGAAAACCCTGTTAGCTGCGCAGGTGATCATTCCGGGATTAAAGCGTTCCTAAAAGGCCTGGATTTTCTGATTGTCCAGGATATTTTCATGACTGAGACGGCATCACTGGCAGATGTAATCCTCCCTGCCGCCGGGTTTGCCGAACATACTGGAACATATACCAGCACTGAAAGACGTGTCCAGCTGAGCCATGCTGCAGTTAAGCCTCCGGGTGAAGCACACCCCGGCTGGGCGATTATTGCCGAACTGGCCGGTTGGCTGGGCCTTAAATGGGAATACGAAGGGCCGGAGGATGTTTTTGAAGAGATTGCGCACCTTACACCACAGTATGCCGGAATATCATACAACCGACTTGCTGAGGGCAGCCTGCAATGGCCGTGTAAGAGTGAAGATCATCCCGGCACGCCATATCTTTATGAAGGACGCTTTAGTCGCGGCCTGGGCCTTTTTACACCGGTTCATTATGCGCCTGAAGATGATATAACAAAGACAGGCAACCAGTCTCTCTGTTTTGTTGACAGTCATTCCTGCCGCTGTGGCAGTGAGAGCATGAGCAAGCGTTCAGTAATTGACAATTTTATCAGTAGCTGCAGGAGGTGAAAATAGATGACCAGGCATATTTTCCCTGAAGGTTTCCTCTGGGGTGCGGCAACAGCTTCATACCAGATTGAGGGCGCGTATGATCAGGACGGCAAGGGAGAATCAATCTGGGATCGTTTTTCTCATACCCCGGGTAAGATCTGGGATGAGGAAACTGGTGATGTTTCGTGTAATCACTACCATCTCTACAGGGAAGACATAGAAATGATGGCTGATTTAGGGCTCAATGCTTATCGATTTTCCGTATCCTGGCCCAGGATATTTCCTGATGGTGGAGGAAAGCCCAATCCCAGGGGGTTGGATTTTTACCTTCGCCTGGTAGAAAAGTTGCACCAGCATAATATTAAACCGGCTGTGACACTATACCACTGGGATTTACCCCAGGCCCTGCAGGACAAAGGCGGCTGGGTTAACCGGGATACTGCCAAATACTTTGCAGAATATGCAGCATTCATGTTTCAAAACCTTGATCTTCCGGTAGACAGGTGGATTACTTTAAATGAGCCCTGGGTTGTTGCTTACCTGGGGCATGCTTTTGGCATCCATGCCCCGGGGCTCAGTGATTTTTCAACTGCTCTTCAGGTTGGACATAACCTTCTTTTGGGCCATGGTTTGGCGGTAAACCGTTTTCGTGAAGCAAAGCGCTGTGAAGAACCGCTAGGTATAACTTTAAACCTGGCCCCTGTGCAGCCTTATTCAGACAGTGCCGCCGACACCAAAGCTGCAGCGAATACTGACGGATTTATGAACCGCTGGTTTTTAGATCCCCTTTTCAAAGGCAGCTACCCGCAGGATATGGTTGATATTTTTTCCCGGGCTTTTTCCCTTCCTGAAACAGATCCTGAAGACGCCGCTATTATTTCGGAACCGATCGATTTTCTTGGTATCAATAACTACACCAGGGTCCTGGTAAAATCCGGCGCTTCTGAAGATGATTTTATGGGCAACCCGGTTAATCCTCCTGAAGCTGAGTATACAGAAATGGGCTGGGAAGTATATCCCCGCGGCCTTTATGAACTGCTAGTCAGGGTTCACCGTGACTATGGCCCCCTGCCGCTCTATGTCACGGAAAATGGAGCAGCTTTTGAAGATAGGTTGTTAAACGACGGGACCATTGAAGATGACCGCAGGATAAATTACCTGCAAAGTTACCTGCTTGAATGTTGGAATGCGCTTGAAGAAGGGGTTCCATTAAAGGGCTATTACGTTTGGACCTGGATGGATAATTTTGAATGGGCATTTGGTTACAGTAAACGATTTGGCCTTGTTTATGTCGATTATCCCACGGGTAAACGTTATCCAAAAAACAGCGCCTACTGGTACAGGGATGTTATCGACCGCAACGGCCTGGAAATATAAAGGAGCGCAGCGGGTGGAAGAGGATCGCTTTATATCAAAACAGGTAATTAAAATCAGGGGAGAGGAAAGAAAAGAAACAGAAGATTTTATTACTGTTGAATCCCCGGTAACTATCTACCTAAATGGAAATGAACTGGTTACGCTGCTCTGCACGCCGGAAAAGATAGATCGTCTCGCCCTTGGTTTCCTGCGATCAGAAGGGCTGCTATCGAGTTACGGGGAAGTGGAAAAACTAAGTGTTGATGAAGAGCAGGGTTTTATACATGTTGAATTGAAGGAAAAAACAGGGCTTGCAGAAAAGCTTTACGGAAAAAGAACAGTCACGTCGGGATGCGGTAAAGGGACTGTTTTTTTTAACGTTCTCGATTCTCTGCGCAGTAAACCGTTAACCGGTAAACTGGTTGTTGATATTGCAACTGTTTTTAAGTTGATGAATGATCTTCAGCAGAAATCGGAGCTATTTAAAACTACCGGTGGGGTGCACAGCGCTGCCATAGCAGACGAGAGCGGCATTCTTTTTTTTCATGAGGACATTGGGCGCCATAACGCCATAGATAAAATTATTGGCGAATGTATATTAGCTGACATTTCAACCCGGGATAAAATTATGATTTCCAGCGGCCGTTTAAGTTCAGAAATACTTTTAAAAACTGCAAAACTGGAGATTCAGCTGCTTCTATCAAGGTCTGCCCCCACATCCCTGACCATCGAACTTGCTGATTCTCTCAACATTACCCTGGTCGGCTTTATCAGGGGCAGTAGGATGAATGTCTATACGCATCAGTGGCGTATAGCGGATTAATCGTTTTCTTGAGCAATAACTTTACGCAGCGAAGATTTATCACTATATAGTGTTTCATCAAAATAAAGTCTTTTAGCATTTACATTTACTGCGTCAAGGTAAAAACCGGTTTGATATTCTATTTCTTCTTTCAGGGTTTGTCTCACATCTTTTAACAATGTATCAAGCTTCATATCAGGAATTTTTACCAGGTCTATGGCAAGATCCACATTCAGGACAACTTTATTTCTTCCGTTTTCCAGGTCATTAAATAGCACTTTATGGATACCGGGTTGTTGCAATGCAATATGTTCAACCAGGTCATAAATAACATGTTCTGCAATGTAAAAGCTGCCGAGGGTGCTGAAAACCGGCCTGATCACAGAACGCTCCATGGGGGCTCCGTCCAGGTGTGAAGAGGGAATGCTGAAAAAAGAGCGCAATGGGTCTATTATATAACCGGGAAATTCTTTTTTTATCGCAAATGTAGGTAAGGGAATTACATGGCGATTTTCCTTGGCCCTTATGGCCAGGGCTGCTTTTATAGATTCCGGGTCAGATACTTCTTCTATGGTGAAGCTTACAGACGGCCCGGGCAAACCCAGGTTTTCTGCGATAACTTCGGTCATTCGCCTGGAAGTTCCTATGATCAATACTTTCTCCGGTTTAATCTCGATAAGTTTCTCTCTTACCTGGGCAGCATGTTCAGGATCCTTGAACAGGGCTCTTTTAATTGCGCCATACCTGGTGTTTTCTCTTTTTGCAGACCTTCCTGCCAGCTGCACATTGCCTTTTATCAGCAAGCCATCATCAATCATATACTCTATTCCGTATTCCCTGGCCAGCACGGGTGCCCTGTGGCTTTTTCCTGTGCCGCTGTGACCAATTAATGCATATATTTCCATCTAAACACATCCATCTCAGATTTGGGGTACTTGCGCACACCATCAAAATTGTTCTATTATTATAACATAGAAAGATAAAACTGCTGTCAGGAGAATAATATGATAATTATAACTTCTCCGCCTGAACATTTTTCCGGTGAAATGGATGTTCCGGGTGATAAGTCAATTACCCACCGCGCTTTAATGCTTGGTTCTATTGCGCGTGGTGTAACGGAAGTCAGGGGTTTTCTTGATGCTGAAGACTGTCGTTCAACCATGGGTTGCCTGAGTACGCTTGGAGCAACTATAAATGTCAGGGGCAGACGTCTTTTTGTTCATGGGAAAGGTGGGCAGCTGCAGGCTCCCAATGCTGAATTGGATGCCGGCAATTCCGGTACAACGGCCAGGCTCCTGGCCGGTATCCTGGCCGGATCCCACTTTGAATCGAAAATAACAGGAGATAGTTCATTACAGCAAAGGCCGATGAAGCGGATTGTGGAACCTTTAAAAGCAATGGGTGCGGAAATTGAAGGTGCAGCCGGTGGAGATAAATTGCCTTTAACAATAAAGGGTAAAAATCTTAAAGCGGTACATTATAAATCCCCCAGGGCAAGTGCCCAGGTTAAGTCGGCAGTTCTTCTTGCTGCCCTGTATGCTAAAGGAGAAACAGTTTTTGAAGAGCCTTACCAGAGCAGGGATCATACGGAACTGATGCTTAAGCATTTTGGTGCCCACCTGATTGCCGAAGCAGGCCTGGTAAAGATAAAGGGCAGGCAAACTCTCCAGGGAAAACAGGTTCTTGTTCCAGGTGATATATCTACTGCAGCTTTTTTCATGGTCGCTGCTGCCATACTGCCAGGTTCAGAAGTGCTTTTGAAAAATGTTGGTGTTAATCCTACCAGGACAGGGATTATCGATGTTTTAAAAGAAATGGGAGCCCACCTGGAGATTGAAAACCCCAGGAAATGGGGTATGGAGCCAGTAGGCAATATCCGTGTAAAAGGAGGCAGACCATTAAAGGGTGTCGAAGTCAGGGGCGAGATTATACCCCGCCTGATAGATGAAATCCCTATTCTGGCTGTAGCAGCAGCAGTTGCCGAAGGCGAAACAATCATCGGCGATGCATCCGAACTGCGGGTTAAGGAATCTGATCGCATTTCTGATTTGGCATGCCAGCTTTCAAGGTTGGATATTGCGATAAGTGAAAAAGAAGACGGCTTTGTTATCAGGGGTGGAAAACCGCTGAAGGGTGCCGAGGTAGACAGCTGCGGCGATCACAGGATTGCCATGGCCCTTGCTGTTGCCGGCCTGGTTGCCAGGGGTGAAACGGCAGTAAATGCGGCAGAAGTCGTAGCCATATCATTTCCCGGTTTCATGCAGTCCCTCAGATCTTTATGCAGCAAAAAACATCATTAAATTGACGCACCATTGCGCTTATGTTAAAATATGGTTGTTCTTTCCATTTATCCTCTTTACCTATTTAATGATCGATCATTTTTAGGAGAAAACAGATGCCATTGCCGGTTTGTTCCTACGAAACCTATAGAAAACATCATCCCCGGTTATCTTTAAACGATTTTCGGGAAGAACGGGAGAAAGTGCTCGAAATAATTAATACAGTGCGTCAAAAAGGTGATGCGGCTTTAATTGACTATGCCCTGAAATTTGATCGGGCAAAGATTGAGCGCCTCAGGGTTTCTGAGGAGGAAATATCCCTGGCTGAACAGTCAGTTGACCCTGCCGTATTGGAAGCTTTAAAAGCCGCAGGCGGTAATATAAGGAAAGTCCATCAACGCCAGGTTCAGTCAGATTGGTGGCTGAGCGGAGACGGCACTCTATCCGGTCAACGTTTTGTTCCCCTTGGATCAGTTGGCGCTTATATTCCCGGAGGAACTGCTGCCTACCCTTCGTCAGTTTTGATGACAGTAATACCGGCCCGGGTAGCCGGTGTGAAGAATATTTATATCTGTACGCCACCCACTGCAGATGGCAGTATTAACAGCTTAACCCTGGCTGCCGCCAGGGAAGCCGGGGTAACTGCCGTATACAAAGTTGGGGGAGCACAGGCGGTAGCGGCGATGGCTTATGGCACGGAATCTGTTCCGGCTGTAGATAAAATTGTAGGCCCGGGTAATATATATGTTACCCTGGCTAAAAAGGAAGTTTTCGGGCAGGTCGGAATTGATATGCTGGCAGGCCCCAGTGAAATTGTTATAGTTGCTGACCAGAATTCTGAAGCAGATTTAATAGCTGCCGATCTGCTATCCCAGGCTGAACATGACGAATTATCACGCTCAATTCTAATCACGACTTCGGAAGAGCTTGCCCACCTGGTCATAGAAAGACTAAAAGAGCAGCTTTTAACCCTTCCCAGGAAAGAGATTGCAGAAAAGTCGCTAAAGGAGCAGGGAGCCGTTATCCTGGTCTCGGACCTGGAACAAGCCTGGCCTGTGGTTAATGAAATTGCTCCTGAACACCTTGAAATTCACCTTGACAATGCCTGGAGTTACCTTTCCAGGATAACCAGCGCAGGCTCAATATTCCTTGGCTCATCAACACCCGAACCGCTTGGTGACTACTGGGCCGGATCGAACCATGTTCTTCCCACGGCTTCAACTGCAAGATATGCTTCAGCCCTGGGAGTGGCTGATTATGTAAAAAGATCATACGTTCTGGCATACACAAATCATGCACTGGAAAGATCTGCGTCGCAGGTTGCTTTGCTTGCCCGCTCAGAAGGGCTGGAAGCTCATGCAAGGTCAGTTTTGATAAGGAGGAAAGGAAATGGAACGCAGGATAAGGGTAGAACGAAAGACTGCTGAAACCTCGATTATGTTGCACCTGAATCTTGACGGTAAGGGAAAGGCTGATATACAAACCGGAATTCCCTTTCTTGAACACATGCTTACCCTCTGGTGCAGGCATGGTTTTTTTGACCTGCAAGTCAGGGCTAGCGGTGATATAGATGTAGATTGTCACCACCTGGTTGAAGATCTGGGTATTTGCCTCGGGCGTGCCTGGAATAAGGCTCTTGGTGATAAAAAAGGAATCAGGCGCTATGGCTTCAGCGCGGTCCCCATGGACGAAGCGCTTGTTACAGCAGCAGTGGATCTTTCCGGCAGGCCCTGGTTACATTACCAGTTTGCACTGCCTCCCGGTAATGTCGGTTCAATGGATACAGAGCATTTCAGGGAATTCTGGCAGGCATTTGTAAATGAGGGAAGGTTTAACCTGCACCTTATAATGAATCATGGGCATAACAAACACCATACTATTGAAGCATCATTCAAGTCGGCAGGCAGGGCCATGAATGAAGCTGTTTCTTACATTGATGGGTTTAGTGAGGTTTTGACAACTAAGGGCAGACTGGAATGAGGTGAGCAACTTGCTTGTTATACCTGCTATCGATTTACACCGGGGACGCTGTGTCCGCCTTTACCAGGGCGATCCAAACCGAGAAACAGTTTATGGCAATAACCCTGTTGAAGTGGCTCTCCAATGGGAAGAACTGGGAGCAAAGATGCTGCACCTGGTTGATCTTGACGGCGCTTTTACCGGCCAGTCGAAAAACAGGAAAGT